>DATAHG010000495.1:0-2155 GCA_036263295.1 Thermoanaerobaculia bacterium
CCGAGCGCCCGGACAGAGATGCTCTGATGCGAATGAACGATGTTCTGCATCAGAAAAACTCTGCCGGGCTCCAGGGCGAAGGGTTTTGATGCAAAGCACCGGCGGTGGGTATCCGGAGCGGGCCAACCAAGCCCCCGGCAAAAGGGCCGGCAGGTTCTCGCGGCCCTTCAGGCCGCGGGATCCTGCGACTCCCTGACCCAGGGCATCGGCCTGCGGCCGAAGCCCTAGGCTTGGGTCTCCCGGCCCGTTGGGCCGGTCTCGGGGAAAACCGCCCCGGCCCGCTGGGCCGGTTCCCCTGCGCGCGGTTTGAAGTCGGATTCATCCGACGCTGCCCTGGTAGCCCGGGAACTGCATTCCCGGGCGGGGCCGGGTTGTTTCACCCCGTCACCACGCCCCGGAGGGGCGAAATCTCGGCAGGCCGGGGCTTCCATCCCGGACGAGGGCGGTCCAGAAAGCCCCATGTGCTAGAATTCATGCGTATTTGTCGGGGTTTTCTTCATCCAGATTCTAGGAGCTGACAGGAGCCACTACTTGATCGCCCTCCCTTCCAGCCCGCCGTCCGGCGGCGGGCTCTGAGACGCGCGGCCCCACCATGTCCGTCGCGATCACGAAAGCCAAGGGCGCTCCGCGGCCGACCATCTCGCCCGAAAAGGGCAACGAGCTGGCCGGATTGCTGCTGCTCTTCGTCGGTCTCTTCCTCGCGGTGAGCCTCGCCAGCTACTTTCCCGAGGACCCCAGCCTCTTCCACCGCACCGCCGAGGAGATCCGCGCCCGCAACTGGGCCGGGTTCGCCGGCGCCAACATGGCGTCGCTGTCGTTCAGCTTCTTCGGGCTGACCTGCCTGATGGTGCCGTTCTTCCTGCTGGTCGCGGCCTGGCGCCGGCTGCGCCGCCGTGGCGCGGTGCGGGTGGTGGGGCGCGGCTTCGGCGCCCTGCTCCTGCTCACCGCCCTGCCGCCGCTGCTCCAGCTCAACCTCGGCCGCATCGCCTGGCGCGACGGCTCGATCGCCGCGGGCGGCGCCTTCGGCACCCTGCTCTCCGAGCTGCTCGAATCGCGCCTCAACTTCATGGGGTCGCTGATCGTCCTGCTCGCCGCGGTCGCCTGCGGCTCGGCCCTGGTGGTGCAGTCCACCCTCGGCCATGTGCTCGCGACCTGGCGCGACCGGCTGCGCCGGGTCTGGCAGGACTACACCCTCGCCCGCGAGCGCGCCAAGGAGCGCCGCGCCAAGGAGCGCGCCCGCCGCCGCGTCATCACCAAGCACCTCCAGCGTGTGGTCGAGGAGAAACAGAAGAAGGGCGTCGCGGTCACCCCGCCCCGGCCGTCCAACGTCGCGGCGGCCTCGGCCGTGCCGATTCCCACGATCGCCGTCCCGGGCCGTCCCGGAGTCCGGCCGGCGGCTCCGCCGGCTACCAGGCCTGAGGAGCCGGAAGGCGCCGCCGCGGCTCCGGCCGCCGGCGCCGGGAACGGCTGGCTCGACCTGCCGCTGCGCCCCGGCCGGATCACCGAGCGACGTGGGGAGAGCGAGTTCTCGGTCCGCAAGGTCAGCGCCTCGGAGCGGCAGGAGAATCAGGAGTTCGAGGC
This sequence comes from Thermoanaerobaculia bacterium, assembly GCA_036263295.1. Taxonomy (GTDB): domain Bacteria; phylum Acidobacteriota; class Thermoanaerobaculia; order Multivoradales; family UBA5704; genus DATAHG01. Next base: position 1,582 of record DATAHG010000495.1, read on the forward strand.
CATCCGCGAGGCCATCTTGTCGCCGGCCCCGCCGAACCGGCCGGCGCGCCCCTTCTCGCTCGGGCTCGACGAGGACGACGACGACCAGGACGCCGGTCCCGGGCCGTTCGGCCGGCCGGCGCCGCCCCCGGCCCTGGCGGTCAAGGCGCCGGCCCAGGCCGCGGCGCTGCGGTCCAACCGTCCCGCTCCCGCCCCGGCCGCGCCGCAGACCCAGCTCCCGTTCGCCGGGGAGATCGCCCCCGGCACGCTGCCGCCGGTCAACCTCCTCCAACTGGGGGACTTCAAGGCCGACATCGACGAGGCCGAGCTGGTCCGTCTCGGCGAGACCATCCGCAGCCGCTGCTCCGAGTTCGGCGTCGAGGGGAGCATCGAGGCGATCAGCCCCGGCCCGGTGATCACCGTCTTCGAGCTGCAGCCGGCCCCGGGCGTCAAGGTCAGCCAGGTGGTGAACCTGCAGGACGACCTCGCCCTCGCCCTGCGCGCCGAGTCCGTGCGCATCGACCGCATGGCCGGCCGTTCCACCCTGGGCATCGAGGTGCCGAACCGCGAGCGCGGCATCATCCGCCTCGGCTCG
>DATAHG010000496.1:0-16761 GCA_036263295.1 Thermoanaerobaculia bacterium
GAATCGTAAGCGGAGTCTACCGCACCTGTATCAGATTTTCCGGTTCAGGGCTTCGCGCACCGCCGCTTCCAGGACGCGCGGCGTCACCGGTTTGGTCAGATGGCGGAGGAATCCCGCCTCGCGGCTCCGCTGGACGTCCTCTTCGGTCCCGTAGCCGGACAGGGCGATCCCGCGGATGCCCCAACGCTCTCCCAGCGCGCGGATCAGGTCGAGGCCGCTGCCGTCCGGCAGGCCGAGGTCGCTGACCAGCAGATCGATCCCGGCGCCGGGCTCCCGCTCCTCCAGAGCCTGCCGCTCTTCGGCCAGGGCGAGGCCGCCGGCCACCGAGCTGGCGACGCTGACGTGGAAGCCGAAGGCCTTCAGGAGGTCGGCCATGGCCTCGGCCGTGTCGAGATGGTCTTCGACCAGAAGGATGTGCGAAGGCGCGGGCTCCGGAGCAATGACCGCAGCGGTCGCAGCGGCTGCGGCGGCCACGGTGGCACCGCCCTCCTCCCCGCGGAGCAAGGAGGGGCTCGCCTCGTCCGGCAGCCAGGCGGTGACCGGCAGACGGACGGTGAAGGCGGCTCCCTGCTGCCGCCCCGCGCTCGCGGCCGTCAGGGTGCCGCCGTGCAGCTCGACGATCGCCTTGCTGATCGCGAGGCCGAGGCCCAGGCCGCCGAACCGCCGCGCGATGCCGGACCGCCCCTGCTCGAAGGCTTCGAAGATGAGCGGCAGGATCTCCGGGTCGATCCCCATCCCGGTGTCCGCGACCGTGACCGCCAGCCAGCCCTCCGCATCGCCCGCATGGGGAGCCTCGCACGCCTCCAACCGGGAGCGGACCGCCAGGGTCCCTCCGGCCGGCGTGAACTTGATGGCGTTGCGCAGGAGGTTCCAGAACACCTGGATCAGGCGAGGCGGGTCGGCCCAGAGGCGTTGGTCGCCGGGCCCGAGCTCGACCGCCAGCCGCAGGCCGGCCCCGCTCAGATCCGTGGCGCACGCCTCCACGGCATGCTCCACCACCTGCCGGAGATCCACCACCTCGCGCCGCAGCTCGAGCTTGCCGCGACTGATCCGCGTGAGATCGAGGAGGTCGTCGATCAGCCGGGCCTCCAGCTCGACGTTGCGGCGGATGATCGCCAGCTCGCGCTGGAACGCGTTGGCACGCTCGTCCTCCTGCAGGCCGGCGACGAGGGCGAGGACCGGGGTGAGCGGCGTGCGCAGCTCATGGCTCAAGGCGGCGAGGAAGCGGTCCTTGGCCTCGCTCGCCGCCTGGGCCTCGCGATAGAGCCGGGCGTTGTCGACCGCCAGCGCGGCGCGGCGGGCGAGCTCCTCCCCCAGGGCGAGGTCGGCCTCCTCGTAACGGCGCTCCGACTCCGCGGTGGCGAGGAAGAGGACGCCCAGGGTCTGGCCGCGGGCCGAGAGCGGCAGGATCATGCTCGACTGGCGGTCGAGCCGGCGGTAGATGTCGAGCAGCTCCGGATGGCTCGCGAGGTCCTCCGTCCCTTCGTAGGATTCCTTGCGGATCAGGAGGGGGCTGCCCGTCTCGACGACGCGGGCGACCAGGGTGGACGGCTTGCGGGGCTGGCCGGAGGCGGCGAAATACAGCTCGCCGAGACGGCGCAGGAGCGGCTCCCGGGCCGGATCGACGTGCGCGCTCGCCACCTGCCGCAGCCCCCCCTCGGCCACCTCGAACAGGGTGCAGTAGTCGGCGATCCGCGGCACCGCCAGGCGAACCAGGCTCGCCAAGGTGACCTCGTAGTCGAGCGACGCCGCCAGGATCGCCCCGACCTCGGCCAGGAAGGCGGAGCGCGCCTCGGCCGCTTCGGCCGTCTCCCGGTCGCGCCGGGGGGGGTCCGGCCTCAGGTCGGAGCCGCGTTCAGAGGGGGTTGTGGGGGTCAGCACTTCATCCTCGCTCGATCTCCAGGTGCCGCCAACGCGGCTCAGGAGGATCTACGCAGCCGGCGGCCGAAACGGCCGACCCAGAAAGCCAGCTCCTCCGGCGCCAGGAAGCGCGCGAGACCGAGATAGACCAGGGCGTAGGGGAGCAGCACCAGGGGCGCCAGCAGCAGCGGGTGGAGCGCTGGCAGCACCGCCCAGAGCAGCGCCGACGGCAGGCCGGCCCCGGCCGCCAGCAACAGCAGGCGGCCGGTCTCGCGCCAGGGGAGGTGAAAGGCCGGCATGCGCCGGGTGAGCGCGGCGCGCAACCGCAGCAGCTCGAACCAGGAGCCCACGCCGGAGGCCAGGGCGAGCCCCACCGCGCCCAGGTGTAGACCGGACCCGGCGGCGGACTCCCCCGCCAGAACCGTGACCGGGATCCGGTCGAGCGCCAGCATCAGCGGGATCCCCAGAACCGCCGAGAGACCGACCCGGGTGGCCGCGATGCGCGCCGGAGTGCGGGTCTCTCCCAGCGCGTAGAAGGTGTTCTGCAGCAGGCGCGAGGAGGTGCTCGCGAGCAGCCCCAGGGTGTAGGCGAACAGGATCAGGTAGACCAGCCAGGTCTCGGCGACGCCGAAGCGGCCGGTGCGGTTGAGCGCCGCCACCAGTAGGAAGCCGAAAGCCAAGTAGCCGAGAAAGGTCGGGACATTGAGAAACGCCATCTGCCGCAACGACCGCCGGATGCGGGCGATCAGGGCCTCCGAGCCCGCCCCGCCGCTCTGCTGGAGCCGGGACAGCTCCGGCAGCTCGGCCGCCGCGACCGACATGCCGAACAGGCTGATCGGCAGCGTGTAGAGCATCTGCCCGGCGCTCAGCGCGGCGGGCGCGCCCGCCACCAGGTAGGAAGCCAGGAACACGTCCAGATAGCCGGAGAGCTGCACCACGCCGCGGCCGGCCACCACCGGCCCGAAGGCGCCCAGGGCCTCCTTGACTCCCGGCACCCGGGCCGAGAACGACAGGCGAAAGCCGCGCAGCTCCCGGGCCACCCCCGGGAGCTGGACCAGGAACTGAAGCAGCCCCCCGGCGAGCGCCCCCCAGCAGGCCGCGAAGAGCAGCCGTTCGAGATCGGAGCCGCCGCGGCCGAGCCCCCCCGCCCAGAGCAGCGCGCCGATGATCGCCGCGTTCCACACCACCGGCGCGAAATAAGGCAGGAAGAAGCGCCGGTGGCTGTTGAGCACGCCGAGCGCCCAGACCGAGAGCACCAGGAACCCGGTCATCGGGAAGATGATCCGGGTGGTCGTCACCGTCAGCTCGAAGCGGTCCACCGCCCCGGTGTCGTTGAGAAAGCCGTTCGCCAGCACCGCGACCAGGGGGCGGGCGAGCACCACCCCGAGGAGCGACAGCGCCGCGGCCGCCGCCAGCAGAAGCCCGAAGACGGCGCCGGCGAAGCGCCCCGCCTCTTCCCGCTTGCCCTGCTCGATCAGCCGGGAGTAGATCGGGATGAAAGCGGCCGAGAGGGTGCCCTCGCCGAGCAGGTTCTGGAGGATGTTCGGGGCCCGCAGAGCCACGCGCAGGACGTCGGCGTAAGGGCCGAGGCCGAAGTAGTACCCGATGGCACGCTCCCGCAGGAGCCCGATGACCCGCGACAGCAGGATCCCGGCGGCGATCGTCACGGCGCCGCCGGACGGCGGCGCCACTTTCCCGGCGACCTCGGCGCGCTCGGGCTCCAGAGGCTGTTGAATCGGCTCTTCCATGCTTCCTTACTCGGGCAGGTCGTTCCAGTTTAACAAGACGTTGTAGACCAGCCGGAAATCCGAGTGGTTGAGGTAGCGGTGCAGGGGGTTGAAGGCGAAGAGGATCACCCGCCCCTTCCCCGCCGGCAGGTCGAGGACGGCGGGCTTGCCGGCGATCACGCTCTCGCCGCTCACGAAGCCGGAGAGCACCAGCTTCTCGTCCTCTTCTTTCCCGGCTTCTTTCCCGTCCTTGGCTCCTGCCGCCGGCGCGGCCTGGGCGTCCTCGATGTCCTCCACCTGAACCCCCGCCTTCTTCTCCCCCTCCCCGTCGTCCGGCAGCTTGGCGCCGAACTGCACCACAACCCGGCCGCGGTCGCGCCGGTCCACGTCCCACAGCGGGCCGTTACCCCGGAAGACGCTGGTGCGCTCCTCGTAGCCGTAGGCGATGGGGTGCTCGGGGCGCACCACCCGGGCCCGCAGCTCCGACCCCGGGGAGTTGAAGCTCGCCGGCGGCACGGTCTGGACGCGGCGGACGAGCCCGCCCTGCACCGGCAGGGTGCCGGCGTTGCCCAGGGTGACCAGCACGCCGCCTCCCTGGACGAAACGCTCCAGGTTGGCGAGCCCCTCGTAGCCCATGCCGCCAGTAATGTCCTCGGCGGCGTCCGGCCAGCCGTGGCTCGGGTACTCCGGAGTGCGGGTGTAGGCCAGCGGGCCCCACTTGGGGTCGATCCCCTGGACGATCCGCGCGAAGTCCCCCTGGGTGGTCGGGAAGAGGATGACGTCGAAGCGTTCGGCGAGTCCGCCCCGGCGCAGATCGCCGTCGCTGATCAGGGTGTAGGGGACCTGCGCCTGATCGAGGGTGTAGCGCGCCCAGCCGGCGTCCTGCGTCGCGGTCCAGGTGTGCAGCAGGCCGAGGCGTGGCAGATCGACCCCGTGGCGCTCGACGTCGGGGACGGTTGGCGCCGCCGTAAAGGTCAGCCCGAGCCTGGCCGCCACGTCCGCCACCGCCTGGCGCGGCGCCTGGACGATCCAGCTCCCGGCCGGATAGGTCACGCCGCCGGCCTGGAAGGACTTCTCGGCCGCGTCGATCTGCTGCCCGGCGAGAAGAACGCGGGCCTGGAGCAGCGCGGTCTGGCCGGTGTCCCGCAGCAGGAAGAGGTCGCCGTCGCCGGTCACCGCCCCGGCGGCGGCCGGTTGGTCCGCCACCGGCTCCATGGCCGCCGCCAGCACCGCCTTGTCGTCGATCTTGTCGCCGTCCACCCCGTAGAGGAGCGGCCAAGTCCAGGCCACGTCGTCGTAGGGCGGATTCGGCTCGTCGGCCGGGAACTTCTGCTCTTCGAGGAAGGCGAGCGCGGCGTTGCGGTAGGGCTGATCCATGCGGACCACGTAGCTCCCGGCCGGATAGCCGTGGCCGCCGAGCCGGAGGGGCACGGTCAGGCGGTGGACCTCGATGCGCTGCGCCTGGAGCTGGCCGACCAGATAGGCAAGGCGGGCCGGGTCGCGCTGCTCGGGCGGGAAGACCCAGGCGTACGGCGCCTCGGTCCGCCCCTTCTCCAGGGAGCGCACGCCCTTGCCCCAGAAACTCCGCAGGAGGTCGGTCCGGTGCAGGGCGGCGAAGCGCAGGGCCTCCAGCACGCCGGCCTCCATGTAGTTGGTGTTGTTGCGCAGCGACCAGGTCACCTTCTTGTCCGGCGGCCAGGTGCGGTACCACTGCGTCTCGGTGACCGGCTTGCCGGCGAAGCGGCTGTCCGCCAGGTCGCGCTCGAAGGTGCCGGCCGAGGTGTTGCCGAATGTCTCGTAGAATCGCGCGACCGCGCCGTGGGTGTTGGCGACCGAGTTGAGGTAGCCGGGCCACCAGCCGTCCCAGTAGCCGAACACCCAGACGCCGGGGAGCCCCTGGGACTGCAGGGCGCCGACCTCGTTGAAGCCGAACTGGGTCCACTCGCTCACCGAGACCGGATCGAAGGCGCGGCTGTAGGGGCCGGTGCCGGTCGAGATATAGAGCAGCGGCACCGACTCGTGGAGGTCGTGCATCACCTGCGGGTGGTAGGTATAGAAAGCGTCGTGGATTGCCCGGGTGAGGGCGAGGGTTAGCTGCATGCCGTCCCGGTTGTTGTCGTGGAAGGCGTGGTCCCCCCAGTAGGGCGGCGAGCTGAACTCGTCGAGGTCCTTGTAGGTGAGGTCGCGCCCGCGCAGGTGGCGGTAGTACCAGTCCACCATGCGGTCGCGGCCGTCCGGCTCGACGATCGGGGTGATGAGGATGATGGCGTTCTCGCGGATCGCCCGGATCTCGGGGCGCTCGGAGACCGCGAGCCGGTAGGCCAGCTCCATCAGCATCTCGGGGCTGCCGGTCTCGTCGGAGTGGAGGCCGCCGGTCAGGTAGTAGAAGACCTTGCCCTCCGCCGCCAGTTTTTCGGCCTGCTCGCGGGTGGTGCGGCGCGGGTCGGCGAGGCGGGCGGTGATGTCGCGGTAGCGGTCGAGGTCGGCAAGGTTGGCGGCGTCGGAGACGAAGGCGAGCAGCATCTCGCGCCCGCCCTCGCTGGTGCCCAGGGTGTCGACGCGCACGCGGTCGCTCGCCTCGTCGAGGCGACGGAAGTAGCCGTGGACGTCCGCGGTGCGCGACAGCTCGTCGGCCGCCCCGGCGAGGTGGCCCAGCACCTTGGTGGGCGACGGCACGGTATCGGAGTCCGGCACGTAGGAGACCGTCGCCGGCAGGAAGCGCGGATCGGTGGTGAATTTCCGGATCGCCTCGACGCTCCCCGGCTCGGGCCGGTCGGGCGCATAGGAATCGGCAGCCGGGCTGGCGGGCTCATCCGGAGCCTGGGCGGCCGCGAACGGCGCGGCGGTCAGGGCGAGGAGAGCGGCGAACGCGAGGAATGACGTCCGGGTCAGGATCTGCACGGTCTTCATCCAGGGGCCTCGAGGGAAAGAGATTCGGAGATCCCTACCTTAGCACGGCTCCCGCGGTTACCAGGAGCCGACCACGAACTCCCCTTCCGCATCGATCTCGACGCGGTAGAGGTCATCGAATCCTTCCTCCGCTTGAGGCACCTGCAGCCTCTTGCGAGTCCCCAGAATCCCCTTGACCGGCACGACCGCGCGCCCGCTGCGCTGCTGATTGCGGGCGATCGCGGCCCGCACGTCCGGCTCGAAGAAATAGCCCACCACCCGGAACCCAGCCTCCTTCGCCGCCGGGATATAGCGCGCCCGCTCGGCCGCGAGGACGTTGGTGTTGTCCACCACGAACGGCTGCTTCGCGAGGAGACAGGCGCTCAGGAAGACCTGCTCGCGATAGCGCGTCTTCAGCAGATCGAGGCTGATCCGCACATGGGTCTGGAAGAAGCGCCGCAGGTAGAACGTCGATTTCCCCGAGCCCTGGATGCCGACGAGGATCACCGCTTCCATGGGCAGATCAGGCTAGCAGGAAGGGTGCCGTGCATGACAGGATCTTGACGCACTTGACTTGACGATCTTGACGCTCTACGCTCTGATCATGTCGCACGCTTCCACCGCCGCCCGTGCCTTTGAAAGGACCCTGGAACAATTGGAGCGCCAGGAGGGAATCTCCGCCTTCGGCGATCCGGCCGCTCTGGGCCGTCGGGCTGCCCTGCTGGCAGCGGCGGAAGCGGTCTGGGGGAGGCAGCTCGGCCCTCTGTTCGACCTGGAGCAGACCAAGGCCGCCCTCGGTGTGGGCACGCGCCAAGCGGTCAGCGATCTCGCCAAGCGCGGTCGGCTGCTGGCTCTCGACGCCTCCGGTGGCCGCAAGCTCTATCCCTCTTTCCAGTTCAGCCCCAGCGGCAGACCCTACCCCGAGATCGCTCGCGTGCTCGAAATCTTCGCCGGACAGGTGGAGACACCGTACACGATCGCCTCCTGGCTCGTGAGCCCTCAGGATTTCCTGCGCGGCGAGACGCCCGCGGCCTGGATGCGCTCCGGGCACGAGCCCGAGCCCCTCTATGAGTCCGCCCGGCGGGCTGCCGCGCGCCTGGCTCAGTAACGCCGTCCCCTGATCCTCCGAGAGCGTTTGAGCCCGCTCCCTCTTCCTCCTCCCCCGGCAGAGCTTTCCAGCTTCCCGCGGCGTACGCCCGGCGGCCTGCTCGTCCACCGGATTCATCGCGCCGGCCGCGCTCCCTGGTGGTTCTCGAACGACGGCACCGGCCGCTTCGACCTGCCCGCCGAGAGCGGAGAGGGCACCTGCTATCTCGCCATCGAGCCCGCAGGGTGCTTCCTCGAGGTCTTCCGGGCCTGGACCCTGGTCCCAGAAGCGGAAATCGAAGCCCGGAGGATCTCGCAGCGCACCCTGACAGGCATCGATCTGGCCGATCTCACCTCCCCCGCCTGCCGGGGGTTCGGGCTCACCGCCGAGATCCATTCGACTCCCGACTATGCCGTGACGCACCGCTGGGCCGCAGCTCTGGCGGCGGCTGGTTTCGCGGGGATCTGCTACCTGCTGCGCCACGACCCTAGCGCCCATTCCGCGGGGGTGGCACTGTTTGGGCCCGCCGGCTCTGCATCCGAGCCGAGATCCCATGCCGCGCGCATCGGTCCCGACTTGCTGGAAGAGGTCGAGACCCGGTACCGCATCCGCGTCTGGTCCACCCCCTAGAGCAGCCGCACCACCACCAGGGTGGTGTCGTCCTCCTGGTCGCGGTCCCCCTTGAACGAGGAGAGATCGCCGAGCAGGGCGTCGCGGATGGCCCGGGGGGAGCGGCTCTCGGCGGCGCGGGAGAAGGCCCGGATCAGGCGGTCGGTGCCGTAGAGGTTCCCCTGGTCGTTGAGGGTCTCGGTCAGGCCGTCGGTATAGAAGAGCAGGACGTCGCCCCGGGCCAGCGGCTGGCGGACCTCCTCGTAGCGCGCCGCGAGGAAGGTGCCGAGCGGCGGCGCCCCGTTGCCGACTTCGACGATCTCCCGGGTGGCGGCCCGGTAGAGCATCACCGGCGGATGCCCGGCGGCCGCCACCGTCAGGCTGCCCGCGGCGGGGTCGATCACCGCGCAGAGCAGGGTCACGTAGGTGCGCCGGTCGGTGGTCCGCCGCACCATGGTGGTGAGCCGCGCCAGGATCCGCACCGGCTCGGCGATCTCGTCCTCCAGGAGGTAGAGGCAGCTCCGCACCCCGGAGAGCAACAGACCGCTCGCCACGCCGTGGCCGGCCACGTCGCCGATCACCAGGGCGAGACGGCCGTCCGGCAGGGGGAAGTAGTCGTAGTAGTCGCCCCCCACCTCGGTGGCGGGGAGGGAGGCGGCGGCGAAGTCCATCCATTCCACGTTCGGCGCCCCCTGGGGGAGCATGCTGAGCTGGATGCGCCGGGCGTATTCGACCTCCTCGACCATGCGCTGGCGGTCCTTCTGCCGGGCGTGCTCGCGCCGCCACAGCGGCAGGAAACGCCGCTTTTCCCCGTAGCTCAGGGCGAGCGAGATGATCAGGAAGAGCCCGGCGGTGGTCGCCACCACCGCTCCCGAGGCCGAATCGGACGCCTCGGCCGGCGCCCGCAGGCCCAGCCACCCCGGTGGCACCGAGGCCACCAGCCAGGTGGCGCCGAAGATCACCAGATGCTCGGCCGGCCGCAGCCGGAACCACATCAGCAGGATCATGAAGAAAACGAAGATGACCGGCGCGTCGGACCCCGTCGGGCTCGCCACCTTGATGACCGCGACCTGCAGCAGCAGGAAGGCGAGCAGGATCTGCCGGAAGCTCTTGGCGAAAAACGGCTCCCGGCGCAGGGCGAAGAAGGCCAGCACCGCCGCGATGTCGAAGCAGGAGAGAAACAGCAGGGCGTAGCGGCTCCCCTGCAGCGCCGTGCCGATGCCGGCCAGGGAGAGGATCAGGCAGAACCCCATTACCCAGCGCAGCAGGCGGTAGTTCTTGGAATCGAAGTGCCGCTCGATCGCCAGGGGCTCGGGCAGGAGAGCGAGCTCTTCGAGGGTGGGGGTCTTCATCGTCTCGTCCGGAGACTCCAATGCTATCCTGCCCGGGCATGGAAGTGGAGAACGACGCCGCCACTTGCACCCCGGATCTCGTCACGAAACTGGCCGACGCCCTGCGCCGTCCCGGCCGCGGCCTGCTGCTGGTGGTGACCGGCGCCGGGGTGAGCGCCGCGAGCGGTCTTCCTCTCTTTCGCGGTACCGATCCCGGCGCGATCTGGAACCGCGACGTCACCGAGATCGGCACCGTGCGCTACTTCGAGCGCGACCCGGTCGGCTGGTGGCAGTGGTTCCTCGGGAGCTTCGCGGGACTGGAGGGGGCGGCGCCCAATCCGGCCCATCGCGCCCTCGCCGCCCTGGAGGCATGGCAGACCGGCCACGGCGGCGACTTCCTGCTCGTCACCCAGAACATCGACACCCTGCACGAGCAGGCCGGCTCGCGCCGGCTGATCAAGGTCCACGGCACGGCCGACCGGGTGCGCTGCTCCCGGACCGGCTGCCGCCTCGGCGCCCCGTCCGGATCTTTGCCGCGCTCGGAGGCCGACTTCGCAGCCTTCCTGGCGTCCCCCAGCCGCGCCACTCTCCCCCGCTGCCCCGAGTGCGGCGCCCTGCTGCGCGCCCATGCCCTGCTCTTCGACGAGTATTACGACGAGCACACCGATTACCGCTACAGCGAGGTGCGGCGGGCGGTCGAGCGGATGGCCACGGCCCTGTTCGTGGGGACCTCGTTCTCGGTCGGCGTCACCGAGCTGGTGCTGCGCGAGGCGCTCGGCTGGCGCACCCCGGCGCTGGCGATCGATCCGGCCGGCGTGGAGGTGCCGGGGGTCACGCTGTTCCAGGCGGGGGCGGAGGAGATCCTGCCGGCGGTGTGCCGGGAGCTCGGGGCGGTCGAACCTCCTACTCGAACAGCCGCATCATCGCCCGCAGGATATCCCCCGACATCAGATCGGTGAGGAAGGAGCCGCGCTGGATGCCGGCCAGCGCGGTCATCTGGTGGTCCAGCTCGATTTTGTCAGGCTCCGCGGCGAGCCGCTTCTGGCGTTCGACCGTGCGGTCCTCCTCGGCCTGCAGGTGCTTCGTGCGGTCTTCCCCGCCCTCGCGGATCCAGCGCAGCAGGCGGTCGATCTCGTTGAGGTCGAACCAGAGGCCATGGCGCGAGCAGACGTCCACGATGACGCCGCTCTTGCGGCCGTAGTTGCGGCGGTTCATCAGGGCGCCGCAGAGCACGCAGGGGCGGTAGGCGGGACCGTGCGAGGATCCCGGCTCCTGGTCCGAGGCCGCGGCGGGCGCGACTACGGCGCCCGCGGCCAGATCCGGCATCTGGCCGGCGCGGGCGCGGTCGGCGAGCACCTCGAAGACCTCCTTCTCCATCCACAGCCCGCCGCAGGAGGCGCAGTCGTAGACCGCCACCGCCACCCGGCCGAGCCGGCGGCTGACCAGGGGGGGCCGGCCGGTGCAGGAGGGGCAGCGCAGGTCGGTCTCGGGGGCCACCGCGCCGTCGCGCATCAGCGGCGTCGAGCAGGAGTGGCAGAAGCGCGCCTTCGAGCTGACCCGGGCCATGCAGCCCGGGCAGATCGTGGTGAGATCGCGCTCGTGGAGGGTGAACTCCCCGCCGCAGTAGCGGCAGACCTGGGCCTGCCCCTCGCGCGGCGCGCCGCAGGAGGAGCAGCGGATCACCGCCGCGTCATGGGCGCTCGGCCGGGTCACCGTCAGCCGGGCGCCGCAGGAGCAGGAGATCTCCTCCCCCACGGGGCGCCCGGTGACGTCGAACTGCCGGTGGCAGTCCGGGCAGGCGATCAGGAAGCGGGTTCCGGGGCTCGTGGCGCTCATTCGTACCGCATCGACTCCAACGGATCGACCCGGGTGGCACGCCGCGCCGGCAGCAGGTTGGCGATCAGCGCCACCACCAGCAGGACGAGCGGCACGACGGCGTAGGTCAGGGGATCCGAGGTGCTCACCCCGTAGACCTGGTTCTCCAGCAGCTTCGCCGCGAACCAGGCGCCGAGCAGCCCGAGGAGCACGCCGGCGCCGACCAGGGTCATGCCCTGCTTCACCACCATGCCGAGCACCTGGCCGCGGCGCGCGCCGAGGGCCATGCGGACGCCGATCTCGTGCGAGCGCTGCGCCACTGAGTAGCTGATCACGCCGTACACCCCGACCGAGGCGAGGATGAGCGCGACCGCGGCGAAGATCGTCCACAGGACCGCGCTGAAGCGGCTCTGGGCGGTCGCCGTGGAGACCACGTCCTCGAAGGTCCGCACCTGGGCGACGGGCTGGTCCGGATCGAGGCTGTGGATCGCCGCCCGCACCGGGCCGGTCAGGGCGCGCGGATCCCCCTTGGCCTTGACCACCAGGGTCATCTCCGGCATGGGGCTCTGGTAGTGCGGCCGGTAGGCCTCGTTGCCGGGCTCCTGCCCGAGATTGGAGTGGCGCACGTCGCCGACCACGCCGACCACGGTCAGCCACTGGGCCTCGGGACCGTCGTCGAAGGTGATCTGCTTGCCGAGGGCGCTCTCGCCCGGCCAGATCTTGTCCGCCATGGACTTGTTGACGATCACCGCGGGCATCGAACGGTAGTCGTCCTGCTTGGTGAAGAACCGCCCTTGCAGGAGCTTGATGCCGGTGGCCTCGAAGTAGTTCGGGCTGACCACCCGGATATTGGCGCTCGGCCCCTCGTTCGGCGGCGGCGCCGGCCGGCCCTGCACCAGGAAGGCGAGGACGAAGCCGTCGCCGCCGAGCGGCAGCGGGTAGATCGTGGCGGCCTTGTCGATCCCCGGCACCTCGTTCAGCTTCTCCAGCAGGTTCCAGACGAAGATGCCCTGGCGGGGCGGGTCCGGATACTTGTTGGGCGGCAGCGCGAGGTTCATCGTCAGGATCCCCTGCGGCTGGAGGCCGAGGTCCACCTTCTCCAGACGGTTCAGGCTGCGGATCAGCAGACCGGCGCAGACCAGCAGGATGAGGGCGAGCGCCACCTCGGCCAGGACGAGGCTGTAGCGCAGCGCCTTGCCCTGCCGGCCGGCGGCGTTGCCGCGCCCGCCCTCCTTGAGCGCCTCGTAGAGCCGGCCGCCGACCGCCGAGAAGGCGGGGACGAGGCCGCAGATCAGGCCGGTGATCACCGCGATACCAAAAGTGAAGGCGAGCACCGAGCCGTCGATGCCGATGTCCACCCCCTTCGGCAGGGCGTCGGGGTTCAGCCGCAACAGGGCGGGGATCGCCCAGAAGGCGAGCAGGAGCCCCAGCAGGCCGCCGCTCACGAACAGGATCACGGTCTCGGTGATCATCTGGCCGACCAGCGTGCCGCGGTCGGCGCCGACCGCGGCGCGCACGGCGATCTCGCGCTCCCGCGCCGCGATGCGGGCGAGGAGAAGGTTGGCGACGTTGGCGCAGGCGATCAACAGCACCACGGCGACGGCGGCCATGAGCAGCAGCAGGCGCGGCCGGGTGTTCTCGGCCAGCAGGTCCTTGAGCCGCACGACGTCGGTGGTCCAGCCGGTGTTGCTGTCCGGGTACTGGCTCTCCAGACGGGAGGCGATGGTCTTCATCTCCGTCTGCGCCTTCTCCAGGCTGACGCCCTCCTTGAGGCGGCCCATCACCGCCACGAAGTGGGCGCCGCGCGGCGGCTCATAGAAATTCATCGCCAGCGGCACGTAGAGATCGCGCTCCGGCGGGAAGGTCAGCTCTTCCGGAGCGATCCCGATCACCGTGTAGGGCTCGCCGTTGAGGGTGAGGGTGCGGTTGACGATGGCGGGATCGGAGCCGAAGCGGCGCTGCCAGAAGCCGTGGGAGAGCAGCGCCACCTTGCCCTGGCCGGGGTTGGCCTCCTCGGCCACGAAGTCGCGGCCGAGAGCGGGCTTGAGCTTGAGGATCGACAGGAACTCCGGCGAGACCTGCTCGGCGCGCACCACCTCGGGCTCGGCGCCGCCGGTCAGGTTCATGCGCTGCTCGCTCAAGGCGGAGAGGCCGGCGAAGACCTGGTTCTGCTTGCGCCAGTCGGCGAAGTTGGGCGGCGACACCGAGAAACGCGGGAACCCGGCGGAGGGGTTGCTCTCCCAGACCATCACGACCCCCTCGGGGTCGGGGTATGGCAGGGGGTTGAACAACAGGCCGTTGATGACGCTGAAGATCGCGGTGTTGGCGCCGATGCCCAGGGCGAGGGCGAGCAGGGCCACGCCGCTGGTGGCCGGATGGCGCAGCAGGGTGCGCAGTCCGAACCGGATGTCCTTCCAGAGTCTCTCCAAAGCGTATCCTCCGAGGGAGTCTTCCTTGAGCCCTTGTCCGGTGAGACTAGCATCTCCGAGCCGGCCTCGGGGAGAGGCTGACATGCGGGCGGCCGGCGCGAGGCCGGCCGCTTCTCGACCGCTACTGGAAGAGTGCCCGCCGCCGGGAGGAGCGGGTCATGGCAGGACGGCTCCTAGGCCGGGGCGGCCTGGAGCTCCGGGGACGGCCCGGCCGGAGCCTGCGGCGCGGCGAACCGCGCGCTGCCCAGCATGAAGGCTGCGAAGTGCTTCCAGACCAGCGCCAGGCCGTTGAGCAGGTTGAGCGAGATCACCCCCAGCACCAGCCCGATCAGGAAGCAGAGCCAGGCCTCGCCGGCCGTATCGACGATCCACCGCCCGACCGTCATCTCGAAGCCGAATCCCTCATCGCCCCAGCCGAAGGCCTGCACCAGGGGGGCGCTCAGGAAGGAGGCGGTCAGCGCCACCAGGAAGGTGGTGACGGCGAAGGTGACGATGCCGAGCGGCAGCTTGAGGAGGTGGAAGCTCATCCCCTTCCAGGTCACCGGGTTGGCCAGGAAGCTCTTGACCGTCTGCCAGAAGCCGGCCGGCGACGGGGCGGGGGCCGGCGCCATGGGCGGCACCTCGGCGCCCAGCATCTGGATCGCCATCCAGCGCTCCAGGGCGGTGATGCCCCAGCTCGTCGCGAAGACCAGGGCGAGGATCCCCAGGCCGATCCAGATGATGGTGAGCCCAATGCCCAGGCTCAGGCCGACGGTCAGCAGGAGGAAGTAGGCCAGCCCGAGTGGGAAGGCCAGGGCCAGGTACAGCAGGTTCGCATAGGTGCGGCCGCGGAACGGCGCGGTCAGGAAATGAATGACGGCCTCTTGGGGGGACCGGGTCTCTTGGTTCGGGTTCATGGGATTTCTCCTCTCTCTCTACTTCCCTATACGAGAGGAACGGGAAAGAGGTTCCCGCGGATTGACTCTGGAGTCGTGAGCGCGTCCAGGGGTCTCCGCCGTCCGGGGTTGAAGCCTCGGTACTTCGTTTCAAGTACGGAGAACCGATGAGCCGGTCGGCTTATTTTTTCCAAAGTCTCGAGAGCTCGCGGGAAGGGAAGCCGAACCGGAGAGCCGGTCCGCTTGTTTTTCCCAAGTTCTCGGGACTTCGTTTCAAGTACGGAGAACCGATGAGCCGGTCGGCTTATTTTTTCCAAAGTCTCGAGAGCTCGCGGCAAGGGAAGCCGAACCGGAGAGCCGGTCGGCTTGTTTTTCTCAAGTTCTCGGGACTTCGTTTCAAGTACGGAGAACCGATGAGCCAGTCGGCTTATTTTTTCCAAAGTCTCGAGAACTCGCGGGAAGTTCTCGGGACTTCATTTCAAGTACGCCGATTGCCGGGCAGGGCTGCCCGCTTCGCGGGAGAGGGCGCCACCGCCCTCTCCGATTGGCTGGAGGCTACCGGCCCGGCAGCAACCGCTCCGTCGCCGGCTCGCGCAGGTTGTAGCTCGAGCTCATGACCCGGCCGTACGCCCCGGCGTTGGCGATCAGGAGCACATTCCCCTCCTCCGCCGGGGCGAGGCGGCGCGAACGGCCGAGCACGTCGCCGGTCTCGCAGATCGGGCCGACCACGTGGGCGACCAGGGTCTCGGGCTCGCCCAGGCGGGAAAGGTTCACGATCGGGTGATAGGCGCCGTAGAGGGCCGGGCGGATCAGCGAGTTCATGCCGGTCTCGGCGCCGACATAGGTGACCTCTCCCTTCCGCTTGATCTGGGTCACCTTGGCGAGGAGGACCCCCGCCCGTGCCACCAGGAAGCGCCCCGGCTCCAGCCAGATCTCCATCCCCGGATGGGCTTGGCGGAAGAGGCGCAGCGAGTCGGCGAGATGGCCGAGGTCGAGCGGCGTCTGCCCCGGCCGCTCCGGGATGCCCAGGCCGCCCCCCAGATCCAAAGCGCGCAGGTGCGGGAAGCGCGGCGCCGCCGCGGCCAGGAAGAGGGCGGTCTCGCCCCACGCCTCGGCCGTGCGGATGCCGCTGCCGGCGTGGGCGTGGAGGCCGACCACCCGGGCGCCACAGCGGTCGAGCAGCGGCTGCAGCTCGTCGAGCTGATCGAGCGAGAGGCCGAACTTGGACTGGGCCCCGGCGGTGCGGACGTGGGCATGGTGCCCCCTCCCCCGCCCCGGGTCGAGCCGCAGGAAGATCTCCCTCCCCTCGAACAGCTCCGGCCAGTGCCGCAAGGGATGGAGGTTGTCCACCGTGACCTGGGCGCCCAGCGCGAACCCCCGGCGGTATTCGGCGGCCGGCGCGAAGTTGGGGGTGAAGAGGAGGCGCGTCCCGGCGCTCTCCCGGAGGTCCGGGAAGAGGCGGACGGCCAGTTCCAGCTCGGCGGTCGAGACGCACTCCAGGCCGAGGCCCAGGCCGTGGAACAGGGCGAGCACCTCGGGGTTGGCGTTCGCCTTGACCGCGTAGAACACCCGGTCCACCCCGTCGAGTCCGAGGACCGCCCGCGCCGCCTCCTCCAGGGTCTCGGCGTCGTAGACGTAGAGCGGCGACTCGGCCGCGGCGAGGTCCAGGAGATCCTGCCGGCGCTCCATCCACCAGGGACGCGGCCCCGGTGCGGCGGCGGCCGCCCGGTCCGCCCGCAGCTCCTCCCAGGTCGGCCCCAGGACCGCCCCCTCGGTGCGGTGCTGGAAGAGGGACCCGTGGAGCTGCTTCACCAGGCGCTCGGAGGCGTCTTCGTCCACTACAAAAGTGAGGTTGAGATCGCTCGCCGCCTGGGTGAGGAGATGGACCTTCAGCTCCTCGAACACTTCCAGGGCCGGCCCCAGCTCGTGAAGGATGGCGCGGATCCCCCTCCCCAGGAGAGACAGCGCCGCGGTGGGCGCGATCACCCGCGCCTCGCCGAGCTGCCCGAGGTCCGCCAGCAACCCCTGGAGGGCCGAGCCATCCGAGTCCAGGGCCGCCCCCGGGTGTCCGGCGCCGTGCGCGAGATTGGCGACCGGGTCGAGCGACAGCGTCAGGTTGGTCTCCGAGGTCGAGACCGC
>DATAHG010000497.1:0-6606 GCA_036263295.1 Thermoanaerobaculia bacterium
GCTAGAGGCCCGCGGCTTCGGAGACTTCGATAAGAAAACGCCGCACGGTCTCCACTCCATCAACCATCTCGGCGTGTAGACGTTCATGGTTGACCTCGGCATAGCCGTGGGCAATCCGATTGCGCAGCCCCACGGCGCTCCGCATCCGTTCGGCCAGGTCACGGTCGATCCATCCCTGGTCTGCCAGGATATCGAAGGCCGAGCCGACATCGCCGGGGGGCTGGATACCGCTGTCCACGACCCAGTGCATCGCCAGGTCGATCGCCTCCTGGATAGCGAGATAAAGATGGAACGTGACAAGGTCGCGTCCATCGGTATCAGACAGGAAATCCTCGATCGGCACCGCGGCCCGCGCCTCGGCCCTATCCAGCCAACTCCGGGCCCGTGCGATCTTCCTTCCGGCCACGTCACGCCGGACCATGCGCCACCTTTTCTCGCAGCCGCTGAACGGCCGCGGCGTTGATCCGATCCGCATACGGCTTCCAGTCGTACCAGTCGAGCGCCGCCCGCACCTTGAAGTCCGCCCACTCGTAGGGGCGGCTTTCGACCATCAGGAGACCGTCGCGGGCGATCTCGAAGCGCAGCAGGGGTGGCGCCTCATCCATGTAGATCACGTCCACCGTGCATCCCAGGGCCCGGGCCAGGGAGACTTCGACTTTCCGGCGTAGGTCCATCGAGTCGGAATCCGGGTCGAGGCGGATGGCGAGGTCGAGGTCGCTCCGGGCATGAGAAGTCCCCCGGGCCACCGAGCCGAAGACCGCGGCGAGGCGGACGGCCGGGAGGGTCCGGAGGTGCTCTTTCACCCGCTCCGCCAGCGTCGTCATGCTGGATATCCTATCAGCCCCAATCAGGCAAGCCGCGGCTGGGAGCGCCGGCGTCCCGCCGGCAATTGATTTCATATGCCGGCAAGATGCCGGCGCTCCCAGCAGCGGTCTCTCAGGTCGTGGCGGATCCGGCTGATCCGGAGGCCTTCTCTCCACCCGCTGTATAATTAGAAATATCTAAACGCGCCCTGCTCTCCGCTCCGGAAGTTCTGTCGCTTCCGGAACGCCCGAAAGGAGACGTCATGAACAAGAAGGCTCCCAAGAAGCTCAAGCTCCACAGCGAGACGGTCCGCCAACTCGCCAGCCGGGACCTGGAGGACATCGCCGGGGGCGCGACAATCGTGACCTGCCGCGAGTCGTGTCCGGCCTACCAATCTTGCCCCTGGTACGAGACCTGTATTTGAGATCCTGAGAGGCGGTCCCTCCTTCTGTCACCAGGAAGGAGGGATCGCCACCGTCCCTCTTTATCTGCGGTCTGGGAAGGAGGGAACGTCGCCATCCCTCCTTATCTGTGATCTGGGAAGGAGGGAACGTCGCCGTCCCTCGTTACTTCGCCTTCGATCGCACCGCTACGACAACGCCGGAGATCACCAACCCGGCGCCGACGATGATCTTCCAGGTGACGGGCTCATCCAGGAAGACGCTGCCGACCGTCACGGCCACGACGGGCGTGGCGTAGTTGAAGAGGGAGAGCTTGCTGACCGGCAGGCCCTTGAGGAGCCAGAAGTAGACGGTGAAGGTGAAGGCCGAGCCGAAGAGGGCCAGATAAAGAAGAGCCATCACCGCGGCGGGGCTCCAATGGAAGGCGCGGTTCGTTTCGGTCACCGCGGCGAGAGAGCCCATCACCACGGCGGTGATCGCCATCGGCACGGCCGAGAGCGAGAGCGGGTGGATCCCCTGCCCCCATTTCTTGATCGAGACGGTGCCGAAGGTGGCCGACAGCGGCGAGAGCAGCATCATGCCGGCCGCGAAAGCCACCCGAGGCCCGCCGAGGGCGCGGAAGTCCTCCGAAAAGATCAGGGCCACGCCCAGGAAGCCGGTCAGGATGCCGACGAGCGCCAACGGCCGGAGCCGCTCGCCCGGTAGGGCGAAGTGAGCCAGCGCCGCCGTCATCAACGGGTAGGTCGCGAACAGCACCGACGAGAGCCCGGACGGCACCCACTGCTCCGCCCAGTAGATCACCCCGTAGGAGACGCAGAAGTTGCAGAGCGCGCTCAGGAACCAGAGCCGGCGCTCCCGCGGCTCGCGCCCCAGCCGCACCCCGAAGAAGGGGGTGAGGGCGAGGAGGACGGTCGCCGCGATGGCGAACCGTAAGGCGATCCCGGTGAGCGGCGGGATCCCCTGCAGGCCGACACGGATCGCCGCCCAGGTCGTGCCCCAGATCAGGATGAGCGCGGCCAGGGCGGCGTAGGTCAGCGCGCGGGAGGGGGGACGCAGGTCCGCCACCCCTACGGGTAGATCCGGTACAGCATGCGGGGGTAGGGGATGGTCTCGCGCAGGTGAGAAAGGCCGCACATCCAGGCCACGAAGCGCTCGATGCCCATGCCGAAGCCGCTGTGCGGATAGGCGCCGTACTTGCGCACGTCGAGGTACCACTGGAACGCCTCGACCGGCAGGTCGTGGCTCTTGATGCGCTCCAGCAGCAGGTCGTGGTCGTGGATCCTCTGGCTGCCGCCGATGATCTCGCCGTAGCCTTCAGGCGCCAGCATGTCGAGCCCCAGCACGAGATCCGGGTTCTCCGGCGCCGGCTGCATGTAGAACGCCTTGAAGGAGGCCGGATACCGGGTGACCATCACCGGGCGGTCGAACTGGCTGGCGAGGATGGTCTCCTCGTCGCCGCCGAAGTCGTCGCCCCACTGGATGGGGTTGCCCTGCTTCTGCAGGATCTCGATCGCCTCGGTGTAGGTGAGGCGCGGGAAGGGGGGCACCACCTTTTCGAGCTTCGCAGTGTCGCGCTCCAGGATCTTGAGGTCTTCCTTCGAGCGGTCGAGGACGCGCGAGACCAGGTAGCCGACGAACTCCTGGGCGAGGTCGCAGAGGCCGTCGAACTCCAGGAAGGCGACCTCGGGCTCGACCATCCAGAACTCCATCAGGTGGCGCCGGGTCTTGGACTTCTCGGCCCGGAAGGTGGGGCCGAAGCAGTAGACCTTGCCGAGCGCCGCCGCCGCCGGCTCCAGGTAGAGCTGGCCGGACTGCGACAGGTAGGCCTTGTCGCCGAAGTAGTCGGTCTCGAAGAGGGTGGAGGTGCCCTCGCAGGCCGCCGGGGTGAGGATCGGCGAGTCGATCAGGGTGAAGTCGCGCTCGTAGAAGAAGTCGCGGATGCCCTGCTCGACCTCGCTGCGCACCCGCAGGGCCGAGCGCTGGCGGCTGGAGCGCAGCCACAGGTGGCGGTGCTCCATGAGGAACGCCGTGCCGTGCTCCTTCGGCGTGATCGGAAAGTCCTCGGTGAGGGCGAGGATCTCGAAATGCGTGAGCTGGATCTCGACGCCGATCGGCGACCGCTTGTCTTCCTTGACCAGCCCGGTCAGGCGGACGGTCGACTCCTGGGTCACCCGCTCGACCTCGGCCCAATCGCCCTCGGGCAGGTCGGCGCGGCTCGCCACGGCCTGGACGGTGCCCCCGGCGGTGCGGACCTGGAGGAAGCCGATCTTGCCGCTGGAGCGCTTGTTGTCGATCCAGCCGGAGAGCTGGACCTCTTGACCAACGTGCTGCTTCAGCTCACGAATGGAGGTGACGGGGTTGGCTTGGCTCATAAGACGCGGGATTGTACTTCATTCCTGTGCCAGCAGCCGTTCCAGCGCGTCGGCCGCCGCCTTCTGCTCGGCGATCTTCTTGCTCGGCCCTTCGCCGCGGCCGGCGGGCTCGCCGCCGACCCGGCATTCGACCGTGAAGCTCTTGCTGTGATCGGGTCCGGTGGTGTCGATCAGGCGGTATTCGGGGAGGTCCAGCCCGAGGGCCTGGGTGGTTTCCTGGAGGCGGGTCTTGGAGTCGGAGCCGAGGAGCTGCCGCCGCGCCTCGCCGGTCTGCTCCAGGAGGGGGAGGATGACCTCCTTGGCCGCCTCCATGCCGCCGTCGAGGAAGACGGCGCCGAACAGCGCCTCGGTCGAGTCGGCGAGAAGGGAGGCCTTGATGCGGCCGCCGGAGCGCTCCTCCCCCACCCCGAGCTTCAGGTTCTCGCCGAGCCCGAGGCGGTCCTGGGCGTATTGCGCGAGCGAGCTGCGGCTCACGAGCTGGGCCTTGAGCTTCGAAAGCTCCCCTTCCGGCAGCTCGGGGTGCTGGAGGTAGAGCCACTCGGCGGTCACCACGCCGAGCACCGCGTCGCCCAGGAACTCCAGGCGCTCGTAGTGCTCCGGCTCCCCTTTCTCGTTGGCCCACGAGCGGTGAGTCAACGCCAGTTCCAGGAGATCGACGCGCTTGAAACGGTAACCGAGACGCTTTTCGAGTTCGGTGGGGGCTCGCCGGCCGAAGGGCATAGGAGGAGGATGGTAGCACCGGGGCGGATCGTTTAAGATTCCCCCACCTCTCTCAGTCGGATCGATCCGGGGCGTGGTGTGCGGCGTATGAAAAGCAGGAGATCGTGTAAATGGTCAGCGAGCGGCCTGAGTCTTTGACCCCGGGGACGCCCGGTGCCTCCCTCCCTCCCCAGGTTCCGGGGAAGCGTCCGCTGTACAACCCCGCCGAGGAGGGCGATCGCCTGCGCGAGATCGAGCGCCTGGGCATCGCCCTGGAGCAGCCGGACGCCTCACTCCAGGCGCTGGTCGACCGGGTGGCCGCGCTCTACGGCGTGGGGCTCTGCACGATCAACCTGGTGCTGGAGAACCGCCAGGTCTTCAAGACCTTCTGCGGCGAGCTGCCCCCCGAGCTGGCGGCGACGCGCGACGTGGGACGCGAGAACTCGCTGTGCAGTTGCGTGGTGGCCTCGCACATCCCCCTGGTGATCGAGGACATGGGGGCCGAGGACGAGTGGCGCGAGCACTACTGGCACGCCGTCCACGACGTGCGGTTCTACGCCGGGGTCCCGCTGGTGACGAGCGGCGGCCACGCGCTCGGCACGCTCTGTCTGGCGGACGGCCAGCCGCGCAGCCTGTCGGGCGCGGAGGTCGAGCGGCTGCAGTATTTCTCGCGCCGGATCGCCGCCGAGCTGCAGCTCAGCGGCGCCATGGAGCGGGCCCACTCGCTGCAGCGCGAGCTCGAGACCACGGCGCGCTATTCGCTCGCCCTGGCCGAGCTGTCGGTGCAGCTCGACGAGGCCTCGACCAACGCCGACCAGACCACGGCCTGCGCCGCCCTCGCGACGCTGGTCGAGGTCGGCGGCCTCTCCTGGGCCGCCCTGGTCATCACGCAGGAAGATCGGAGCTGGTCCCCCTGCACCGCCGGCATCCTGCCCGCCGAGGTGCAGCGCCTGCTGCGGCGCAAGAGCCGGCCGGGGCACAATCCGCTCGGCCAGCTCACCGGCGAGCTCCTGCCGCTCTTCCGCGGTCCCGACGGCGAGGTGGCGGCGGCGGAGGCGGAAGAGAGCGCCCCGCTGCCGGGGGCGCTGGCCTGCCTCCCGCTGGGCACCAGCACACCGGACGTGCCGAGCCTGCTGCTCGCGGCGCGCGACGGCGGCTCGATCGTCTGGAGCGCCCAGGACCGCCGGTTCCTCGAAAGCGGCGCGCGGATCCTCGGAGCGTCGCTGCGCCGTTCGCAGCGCTGGCAGGATCTCCAGACCGTCAGCCTCACTGACGAGCTGACCGGCCTGCGCAACCGCCGCGCCCTGGAGCAGCTCCTCGCCGACCCCGGCGACCTGGCGCGCGGCTGCCGGGTCTGGGTCGGCGACCTCCACGGCTTCAAGGGGCTCAACGACTCGATGGGGCACGCCGTGGGGGACGCCTGCCTGCGCGAGGTGGCCGAAGCCCTGCGCTCGCAGCTCCGGCCGCGCGATTTCCCCTACCTCTTCCGCACCGGCGGCGACGAGTTCACCCTCGTGCTCTGCGGCGCCCCGGCCGACCTCGGGGCCCGTCTCCAGAGGGCGGTAGCCCTGACCGCCGAGGCGGACTTCCGGGACATGGATCTCCACCTCGACGTCGGCGAGGCCGCGGTGCCGGACGAGGCGGCCGATCTGCAGGCGGCCCTGCGGCTGGCGGACGCGCGGATGTACGAGACGAAGCGGGCGCGGCGGGCGGCGGGGCGGTAGGGTCCCCACTTCAAACCCGCGCCCCGGAGGGGCGCCGCCCTTGTAGGCCGGGGTTTCAACCCCGGCCGGGGGCTGGGCCGGCGGGTCTGTCCCACCAAGTTAACCGATTAAAGCCTGGGGCAAGCTCGGCCGGGGTTGAAACCCCGGCCTACACTAGCTTCGCCCCTCCGGGGCGGTCGCTACCGCCGCCCGAACCGCCGTTCCAGATCCCCATCGGTCATCTGCAGCACGATCGGCCTCCCATGCGGGCAGGCGTAGGGCTGCTCGGCCACGAACAGCTCGGCGACCAGGGCCTCCATTTCGAGCGGGGCGAGGGGGTGGTGCATCTTGACCGCGGCCTTGCAGGCGAGGCTCGCGGCGAGGGATTCGAGGACCCGGCGGCGCAAGTCGCCGGCGGCGCCGGGGGGGCCGTCCTCGGCGGCCAGGGCGCGCAGGAGGGCCTCCCCTTCATCCACCGACAGCACCGCCGGGACCGCGGTCAGCGCCATCGAGCCGCCGGACAGCTCGGCCACCCCGAAGCCGCAGTCGTCGAGGTCCGCGGCCAGCTCGCCCAGGCGGAGGCGCTCCGCCCTTCCCAGGCTCATCATCACCGGCGTGAGGAGGTGC
>DATAHG010000498.1:0-22582 GCA_036263295.1 Thermoanaerobaculia bacterium
GTGCCGGCTCGTCCATCCGGCACCTCGTGACCTTTGTCGGGGAGGGCAGGCACCCTGTCCAGGATGCCGGAAGTCCCTTGCCGGAGCCCCGGCAGCCTTCGTGGGGCTCCCGGCAGCCTTCTCCCAGCCCTTGAGATGGGGTGCGGGGAGTCCGGAAGCCCTGTTTTGCATCAAAAATCCTTTCGCGGGTGACTCGGCAGAGCTCTTCCGCGGCAGAGCTCTGTTGATTTGCATCAAGAAAGCTCTGCTCAGGAGCTGGCACAAGTTGACCTGCAGCAGAAGAACTCTTTCCGGCAGCCGGCAAAGCCTTGCCGATGGCTCAGGAAGGCTGTTTTGCGGCAAAACAAGCCTGCCGGTCTCCCGGGCAGAGTTGCCCTGATGCGAATGAACGATGGTCTGCATCAGAAAAACTCTTCCGGGCTCCAGGAGGGGTTGTTGTGATGCAAAGGATCGGCGTCGGGAATCCGGGGCGGGCGAACCAGAGCGCCGTCAAGGGGGCCGGCAGGATTCTCGCGGCCCTTCAGGCCGCGGGATCATGCGTCTCTCGTACCCAGGACATCGGCCTTCGGCCGAAGCCCTGGGCTGGGATATCCCGGCCCGTTGGGCCGGTTCCTGTCTGCGCGGCTTGAAGTCGGATTCATCCGACGCTGCCCTTGTAGCCCGGGAACTTCATTCCCGGGCGGGGCTCCTACCCCCCCACCGCAATCTTCGCCGCGTCGATCTCGATCTTCCGGTTGTTCTCGTCCACGTGGACATAGATCACCTCGGCCTCGGTGACCTTGACCCGCCCTTCGAGATTGCCGGCGCTGCCGCCGCGGCGCTCGGCCTCGACCAGGACCTTCACGGTGACCGACGTGCGCCCGAGGCGCAGGGTCTCGGTGTAGAAGCTCACCAGGTCGCCCACGAAGACCGGGGCGTGGAACTCGACCTCCCGCATCGCCACCGTGACCAGACGGCCGGTGACGTGGCGGTGCGCCTCCACCGCTCCGGCCTGGTCGATGTAGGACAGGATGATGCCGCCGAAGATGGTGCCGAGGGCGTTGGTGTCCTTCGGCATCATGATGACGCGGATGGCGGGCTGCGTCGGCCCGGTGCCGTCGTGCGACGGCGGAACGGTTCGATCCATGGAAGCGGGTCCTTTCCTCTCTCTGGGTGACGATCGCGGCCGGGCTGGCGAGCCTGCCGGGGACTCATCGCGGGCTCATGCTATCCTAGGAGGTCTCTCGGGGAGCAGGGCGCCTCCTTTCCCGGTCCCCATTTCCGGTCATAGATGAATCCGATCTCCTCCCAGACGGGCCCGCTGGCGGCCTTGAACGACGTAGCCCTGCTACGACTGGTGGCGGAACGCCGTTCCGAAGCCCTGGCCGAGCTGTACGACCGCCATGCCGCCGGGCTGCTCGCCCTCGGCCGCCGCATCCTCGACAAGGCCGCCGACATCGCCGACGCCGAGGAGGTGCTGCAGGAGGTCTTCTTCCACGTCTGGAATCAGGCCGGCAAATACGACGCCGCGCGCTCCTCGGTCTCGACCTGGCTGGTGCTCCTCATGCGCAGCCGGACGATCGACCGGCTGCGCACCCGCAAGGTCGTCGAGCGCACCCACGAGACGGCACATCAGGAAGATCCGGCCGAGCATACATCTCCCGAAGGGGTGGAAGCCGTATTCATCCAGGAGAGGCGGGAGCGGGTGCGGCGGGAGCTCGAGCAGCTCCCGCCCGAGCAGAGGCAGGTGCTGGAGCTGGCGTTCTACCAGGGATTGACCCAGAGCGAGATCGCCGCCCGGACCGACCTGCCGCTCGGCACCGTCAAGACCCGCACCCTGCTGGCCATGAAAAAACTGCGTGGCGCCCTGCGCGCCGAAATCCGCGAGCTGCTGTGAGCCAAGAGCTGCAATCCGAGGACCGCACGATCCTGGTCGTGCTGGAAGCGCTGGAGAAGGGCACCCCCCTCCCGGCCCTTCCACCAGGCCAGCGTGACGAGACCGCCGAGACCCTGGCGCGCCTCTATACCGAGGTGCTGGGACTGCTCCCGAGCGAGCTGACCCCGGTCGCGCCACGTCCCCAGGTCAAGGCGCGGCTCCTCGCCCAGATCGCCGGGGACGAGACCCAGGACGTGCCGCCTCCCGTCGAGACGGCTGCCGGGACGGTTCTCCAGGCGGCTCCGCCCGTGGGCCAGTTTGCCGCTCCGGTCTCTCCCGCGCCGGACACCCCGGCGACCCCGGAAACCCCGGAGACAATCCCGCTGCCGCCGATCGCCGGCCCGGCCCCGGCGGCGCCCCGGCCGGTGCCGGCCCCCGCTCCGGCGAGCCCGTCCGGGCCGGTCTCCGGGACCTACCCGGCTGCCCCCGCGGGGGTCACGTCCTTCCGGCCGCCGGCCCGTCCGGAGCGCCGGACCAGCCGCTTGCCCCTGGCGCTCGCCGCCGGGCTGCTGCTGCCGCTGATCGGGCTCGTCCTCTGGCTCGGGACCCTCAACATGGGCCAGCGCGACACCATCGCCAGCCTGCAGCGCCAGCTCGCCGAGGAGCGCCAGCGCGCCTCCCAGGCCGCCGCGCGCGTCGAGCAGGCCAGCGACGCGATGCACGAGATGCGCGCCAACCTGCGCCTCGTCACCCAGACCGCGGTCGAGGTGAGCCCGCTGCACCCGGTGACCGCCGGCGGCACGGCGCCGCTCCAGCCGGACGCCCGCGGCATGCTGTTCGTCTCGCCCGACCACCAGCACTGGTACATGTCGGTCGAGGGCCTGCAGCCCGCCGGCCCGGGGCGCAACTACCAGCTCTGGTTCGTCGCCGGCACCCGCATGGTGAGCGGCGGCGTCTTCACCGCCCAGCCTGGCGAGCGGTCCGAGCTCTCCTCCAAGGAGATGCCGGCCGACACCAAGGACGTCGTCATCACCCTGGAGCCCGCCCAGGGGTCCCCGGCGCCCTCCGGCCCCGAGGTCCTGCGCGCGGCCGCCGTCTACCAGATCATCTAGCCCCCTGGCGCGGCAGCGCGCGCCACCGTGGGATTTTCCGTCATCGACGGACGGTTGTGCTCCCTGGAAGGGCGCCCCGTCCTTGCTCCCCGATTGCCCTCCGGGGCCGGGAACGATAGGATCGAAAGGTTATGGTCATGCTCCGCGGACTCCTCAACAAGCTCTGTGCGCCGGCTTTCGCGGCGCTGCTGCTCCTGACCGCCGCCGCCAGTGCCCAGGCGACCGCCCCGACGGCGGCCCGGACCCCGGCGCCCGCTCCGAAGACCATGGCCGGAGCCAAGACGCCCGACCCGATGGCCCCCGGGGTGACCGGCTCCGCCCGGCTCGCCGCTCTCCTGGAGCGCGTCAAGCTGGCCCAGAAGGGGATGCGGACCATGGAGGCCCGCTTCGTCCAGAAGCAGGAGAGCGCCATGCTCCTCCAACCCGAGGAGTCGCGCGGCACCTTCTCCTACCAGGCCCCCGACCGGGTGCGCTGGGAGTACTCCACCCCGAATCCGATCTCGATCGTGATCCAGGGGGACGACATGACCACCTGGTACCGCGATCTCGACCGCGCCGAGAAGCTCAAGATCGGCCGCTATTCGAACCAGTTCTTCAAGTACCTGGGGACCAGCGGCAACCTCGAGACCCTCCGCGAATACTTCGACGTCAAGCTCCAGACTCCGGCCAAGAAGGGCGACCCCTTCCGCATGGAGCTGCTGCCGCGCTACGCCCGCATCGCCAA
This sequence comes from Thermoanaerobaculia bacterium, assembly GCA_036263295.1. Lineage (GTDB taxonomy): Bacteria > Acidobacteriota > Thermoanaerobaculia > Multivoradales > UBA5704 > DATAHG01. The sequence continues at coordinate 3,692 of DATAHG010000498.1, forward strand.
GCGCATCAAGACGATGACCATCTGGATCGACAGCGAGCGCTACTTCCCGAACCGGGTGCAGTACGTCGGCGCCGACGGCGACACCACCGAGTACCTGTTCCAGGACATCAAGCTCAACTCCCCGATCCCGGCCGACCGTTTCGTGCTCCGGATCCCCAAGGGGGTCGATACCAAGGTCATCGACCTGTCGGGCGAGGGGAACGGCAAGGCGGCCGCCAAGCCGCGCCCCTGAAGCGCCCCGGCCCGCCGGATTCCCCGCCAACCCCCGATGCCTCTCGCGTTCGAGGTCCTCGCCCAGGACGGCGCCGCCCGCCTGGGCCGGCTGACCACCCCCCACGGGGTGGTCGAGACCCCGGCTTTCATGCCGGTCGGCACCCTCGGCGCGGTCAAGGGGGTCGGCCCGCACGAGTTGGAGGCGGCGGGCGCCTCGGTCATGCTGTCCAACCTCTACCATCTGGCCCTGCGGCCCGGGGTGGACACCATCGAGCGCCTCGGCGGGATCCACGCCTTCACCGGCTGGCCGGCGCCGATCCTCACCGACAGCGGCGGCTACCAGGTGTTCAGCCTGGGCGACCTGCGCAAGGTGGACGACGGCGGGGTCACCTTCCGCAGCCACCTCGACGGCTCCCCTCTGCGTTTCACCCCGGAGATCGTGGTGGATCTCCAGCGCCGCCTCGGGGTGGACATCGCCATGGTCCTCGACGAGTGCCCGCCCTGGCCGATCGAGCGCGCCGCGGCCGAGGCCTCCTGGCGCCGCACCCTCGACTGGGCGCGCCGCGCCCGCGCCGCCTACGACGGGCCGGGAGGGCTGTTCGGCATCGTCCAGGGGAGCGTCTTCCGCGACCTGCGCGAGCGCGCCGCCGAAGACCTGGCCGGCGTCGGCTTCGAGGGGCACGCGATCGGCGGCGTCTCGGTGGGGGAGCCCTCGCCGGAGCGCCATCTGGTGGTCGAGTGGACCGCCCCGGTCCTGCCGGCCGGCAAGCCGCGCTACCTGATGGGGGTGGGCTACCCGGCCGACATCCTCCACGCCGTCTCCCACGGGATCGACCTGTTCGACTGCGTGCTGCCGGCGAGGAACGGCCGCCACGGGGTCCTGTTCACCCGGGAAGGGGTGATCAAGATCCGCAACAGCCGCTACAAGGACGATCCGCGGCCGGTCGATCCGGCCTGCGGCTGCCCGGCCTGCGCGCGGGTTTCGCGGGCGTTTCTGCACCATCTGACGCGGTCTGGAGAGCTCACGGCGGCGGTCCTCGCGACCCTCCATAACCTGCGCTTTTACCTTGACTTCATGACGGACCTCCGGCAAGCTATCAAGCTCGGTACGCTGACGGACCTGGCGGCGCGAGCCGCGATCCGCTCGACCGGCGAAGACCCGCCGGAGGATTCCCATGTCCAGGAGCAACGAAGCTCGTAAACGACGCAGGTTTTTCTGCGAGGTGTGTGCCAAATGACCCTGTGGATCCCCCTCTGGACGCCGATCGCCCTCCAGGCCGCTCCGGGCGGCATGCTGGACAGCCTGAAGGCGGTCGCTCCCCTGGTGATCATGTTCGGTATTTTCTACGTCGTCCTGATTCTTCCCATGCGGAAGCGTCAGAAAGCCCTCCAGGAAGTGGTCGCCAACCTCAAGAAAGGGGACCGCGTGATTACTCAGGGGGGCATTTACGGGGAGGTCGCCGCGACAGACGGCGCCACCCTGGTGCTCAAGATCGCCGACAACGTCAAGGTCAAGGTCGCCCGTTCCGCGATCGCCGGCCTCGAGACTGACGGCGACCAAGGGGGTAAATGATGAATCGCTCTCTGTTGTGGCGCGGGCTGCTCATTCTGGCCGTCCTCGCCCTGTCGATCTGGTTCGCCTATCCGCTGGACAAGAAGATCAACCTGGGTCTCGACCTGCAGGGCGGCATGCACCTGGTGCTCCAGGTCAAGACCGAGGACGCGCTGCGCGCCGAGACCGAATCGGACATGCAGCATCTGGTTCAGGAGGCGCAGGACGAGGGTCTGACCCTGTCGCCCCGCCGCACCGGCGACAGCGCCTTCGAGGTGGCCGGCCTGGCGCCCGACGCCAAGGGCCGGGTGACCGAGATCGCCCACCGGGAGATCCCGGACTGGGATGTCTCCGACCAGCCCGAGCGCCTGCTGCTCACCCGCACCGGGCAGGCGACCAAGACGATCCGCGATCTCGCGGTGACCCAGGCGGTGCAGACCATCCGCAACCGGGTCGACGCCTTCGGCGTGGCCGAGCCGGTGATCCAGCAGGCGGACAACTACCGCATCATCGTCCAGCTCCCGGGCGTCGACGACCCCGAGCGCGTGCGCCGCCTGATCAAGAACACCGCCTTCCTGGAGTTCCGCATCACCGCCTATCCGGAAGCCGGCGGCGACGGCCTCGCCACCCGCGAGGACATCGTCAACCACTACGGCGGCCAGCTCCCGCCCGACGTCGAGGTCCTCAGCCGCGACATCCGCAATGAGCGCGACGCGGTGGTCGGCCAGACCTGGTACGCGGTCCAGAAGGCCCGCTCGGTGACCGGCCGCGATCTCAAGACCGCCAAGCCGGCCCGCGGCCAGTTCAACGACCCGATCGTCCAGTTCGTGATGACGCCGATGGGCTCCAAGGCGTTCGGCGACCTGACCGGCGCCAACCAGGGGCGCGGCCTCGCCATCGTGCTCGACGGCAAGGTGGTCACCGCCCCGGTGATCCGCGCGAAGATCAGCGACTCCGGCATCATCGAGGGGAGCTTCACCCAGGAAGAGGTCCAGGACCTCTCGACCGTGCTGCGCTCCGGCGCCCTGCCGGCCGGCATCACCTACCTGGAAGAGCGCACCGTCGGCCCGTCGCTCGGCCGCGACTCGATCCGCCAGGGCCTGATGGCCGGCATCGTCGGCACCGGGCTGGTGATCATCACCATGATCGCGATCTACTCGATGAGCGGCGTCAACGCCGTGGTGGCCCTCATGCTGAACGTCGCCATGCTGTTCGGCTTCCTCGGCATGTTCCACTCGACCCTGACGCTGCCGGGCATCGCCGGCATCATCCTCACGATCGGCATGGCGGTCGACGCCAACGTGCTGGTCTTCGAGCGCATCCGCGAAGAGGTCCGGGCCGGCCGCACCATACGCGCCGCCATCGACCAGGGCTTCGACCGCGCCTGGGCGTCGATCCTCGACTCCCACGTCACCACCATGACCTCGGCGCTCTTCCTCTTCCAGTTCGGCACCGGCCCGGTCCGCGGCTTCGCGGTCACGCTGTTCGTCGGCCTGCTGGCTTCCATGTTCACCGCCGTCTTCGTGAGCCGTTGGCTGTTCGACTTCGTGTTGTCGCAGCGGCGGGTCCAGAAGCTCTCGATCTAGGACTAGGAGCAAGCGATGCAGCTTTTTCGCGAGACAAACTTCGACTTCATGAAGTACCGGAAGTTCTGGATCACGGTGTCGCTGATCCTGATCGCGGTCGCGATCGTCGCGGTCTTCGTCTACCGTGACCTGAACGTCGGCATCGACTTCGCGGGCGGCACCCAGCTCACCCTCAAGTTCCGCGACAAGCCCGAGGTCGACCGCCTGCGCGCGCTGCTCGACGCCGGCGGGATCGAGGAGCCCGGGATCACGAGCTTCGGCGCCGAGGGCGACAACGAGATCATGATCCGCACCCGGTCCATCAAGGGCTCCCAGGAGGGCAGCCGCGACCGCGTGGTCCAGATCCTCGACCAGGATTTCAACCGCGACCGCGGCGGCAAGGTGGATCTCAACAGCATCGGTGTCGATCAGACCACCAACCTGCTGGTGACCCTCGATCCGGAGCGCCGGGGGCCGGGCGGCGCCGCCTACTACCGCGGCATCGCCGAGTCGATCATCAAGGTCCGCCACGACACCCGCATCTTCACCTCCTGGGATCAGGTCGCCAAAGCGAAGGGCGTCAACCCGGCGGTGGCCTCGGCCCTCCAGCAGCGCGCCTACCTCGGAGCTTTCAGCGTCGAGGGGGTCGAGAACGTCGGCCCGCAGATCGGCAAGGAGCTGCGCCGCCAGGGTCTGCTCGCCGTGCTGCTGTCGCTGCTCGGCATGCTGGTCTACATCTGGTTCCGGTTCGAGCTGCGCTTCGGCATCGGCGCCATCATGGCCTGCGTCCACGACGTGATCGTGACGCTCGGCCTGTTCACGCTGGCGGGTTACGAGTTCAACCTGACCACCGTCGCCGCCTTCCTGACGCTGGTCGGCTACTCGATGAACGACACCGTGGTCATCTTCGACCGGGTGCGCGAGAACCTGCGGAAGAACCGCCGCGAGCCGATGATCGACGTGATGAACCACAGCATCAACCAGACCCTGTCGCGGACCGTCCTCACCGGCGGCCTGACGCTCCTCACGGTCATCGCCCTCTGGTACTTCGGCAACGAGACCATCAAGGGCTTCGCCTTCATCATGGGCGTCGGCATCCTGGTCGGCACCTACTCGTCCTGCTACGTGGCGAGCCCCTTCGTGCTGCTGTGGGAGAGCTACTTCGGCTCGCAGGGCAAGCTGCGCGGCGAAGTCGCTCCGGCTTCGGCCCGGGGCGGCTCCCGCCCGGTCGCGAGCGCCGACGAAACGGGGCGCTCCGAGGCCCCGGCCGCGCCGCGCCGCACCCGTTCGGCCCAGCCCGCCCGCCGGCGGCGCTGAGCGCTCGCGGCAGACCGCGCTTCCAACCGCGCCCTCTCTCGCTTCCGCGGGGGAGGGCGCTTTGTCTTTGAGATGTAAGTTGAGAGTTGAAGAAGCCGGCCGGGAACACGCGGCTGCCCTATAATCGTTTTCCATTTTGCGGGGCTCTCCCTGCGATCCCGATTGATCCCGATCTATTTCGATCTATTTTGATTATGCCGACCGCCGCCAGCAGGAGCCTGATTCCCCCGGTGCCGTCGCGGACCGCCGTCCGCTTCGAGGACATCGTGTCGTGCCTGTCCGCCCATGGGCGGCAGGTGGACTCCGGCTTCCTGCGCCAGATCTACGACTTTTCCGCCGAGATGCACAAGGACCAGACCCGCCGCTCCGGCGAGCCCTACCTGGTGCATCCGCTGAACGTCGCCTACCTGCTGGCGGAGTGGAACTTCGATCAGACCTGCGTCGCGGTCGGCCTGCTCCACGACGTGCTGGAGGACACCCTCACCACGCGGGACGTCCTGCAGGGCGAGTTCGGCACCGAGGTCACCGAGCTGGTGGACGGCGTCACCAAGATGGGCCGCCACTCCTACGTGCGGCGCGACGAGGCGCAGGCCGAGACCTTCCGCAAGATGATGCTCGCCTCGGCCAAGGACATCCGGGTGATCGTGGTCAAGCTCGCCGACCGCCTGCACAACATGCAGACCCTCCACCATCTGGCGGGCGAGGCGCGGCGCCGCATCTCGCGCGAGACCCTGGAGATCTACGCCCCGATCGCCCACCGCCTCGGCATGGCGCGCGTCAAGGGGGATCTCGAGGACCTTGCCTTCTATCACCTCTATCCGCACCAGTTCGGGGAGCTCCACACCAAGATCGCCGAGAAGACCAAGCTCGGCCAGAGCTCGACGCAGCGCATCCGCGACCGCCTGGTGAAGAGCCTGGAGGCGGCCGGCCTCAACGCCGAGATCAGCTTCCGGGTCAAGCGGTACTACTCGATCTACCAGAAGCTGCGGCGCCAGGGGATCGACATCTCGCAGCTCTACGACTACCTGGCCTTCCGGGTGGTCACGCCGAGCCTCAAGGACACCTACGCGGCGCTCGGCATCGTGCACCAGAACTGGCGCCCCATCCCGGGCCGGTTCAAGGACTACATCGCGATGCCGAAGCCGAACCTGTACCAGTCGCTCCATACCACGGTGGTGGGCGACCAGGGGCAGCCCTTCGAGGTGCAGATCCGGACCCGCGAGATGGACCTCATCGCCGAAGAGGGGATCGCCGCCCACTGGCGCTACAAGGAGGGGAAGCTCGACCCCAACCAGCACGGCGACTCGAACATCCTGTGGCTGCGCCAGGCCCTGGAGTGGCAGAAGGAGGTGCAGGACCCGCGCACTTTCCTCACCACCCTCAAGGTCGATCTCTATCCGGACGAGGTCTACGTCTTCACCCCGAAGGGGGACGTCCTGGCCTTTCCGCGCGGCGCCACGCCGCTTGACTTCGCCTACCGGGTCCACACCGACCTCGGCCACCACTGCGCCGGGGCGCGGCTCAACGGCAAGCTGGTGCCGCTGCGCACGCCGCTCGGCAACGGCGACATGGTCGAGATCCTGACCAACCCGAACCGGCATCCGAGCCGCGACTGGCTGAACTACGCCGGCACCTCGCGCGCCAAGAGCAAGATCCGCCAGTGGCTCAACACCCAGCAGAAACAGCGCTCGACCGAGATCGGCCGCCGCCTGGTCGAAAAAGAGCTGCGGCGCTACAACCTGTCGGTGCGCAAGCTGGTCGAATCGCCGGGGCTCGCCGCCTTCCTGCAGGAAGAGGGGCTGTCGAAGATCGACGACCTCTACAGCCGGGTGGGGTTCGGCAAGGTCGAGGTGCGCCAGTCCCTGGGGCGTATCCTGGGCGACGACAAGCTGGGCGAGCCGGCGGCCGAGAAGCCGGCCAACAAGATCCGCCAGGCGGTCAGCAAGATCCTGCCGTTCGGCGGCTCCTCCGGCCCGATCGCGGTCAAGGGGCATGGCGACCTCCTGGCCTATCTCGCCAAGTGCTGCAACCCGCTGCCGGGCGAGGACATCGTCGGCTACGTCACGCGCGGCCGCGGCGTCTCGGTCCACTCCGCCGACTGCCCGAACGTCCGCAACCTGCTCTACAACCCGGAGCGCGAGATCGAGGTCGAGTGGGACCGGCGGCGCGACGACGTCTACCAGATCTCCCTGATCATCGAGACCGAGGATCAGCCGGGCATGCTCGCCAAGCTCACCGAGTCGATCACCCGGGCCGACAGCAACATCACCCAGATCGAGGCCGAGACCCACGAAACCGGGCGCGCCTCGATCGGGGTGGTCTGCCAGGTCCGCAACCACAAGCACCTGGAGAAACTGCTGCGCGAGGTGGGGGCGATCTCCGGCGTGCTGCGGGTGGACCGCCGCATGACCACCAGCGGTGGCCGGGACGCCGAAGCTCTGAACTGATACAGCTTCGGAACACCGACGAGCTCATCGATCGCGGAGCCCGGAGGGGCGGCATTCATGTAGCCCGGGGTGCGAACCCCGGGGAGCGGTGCGGCCCCGTAATTTCGGTGCTTGCGGCCCCGGCCGACGGTTGGGTTGATGGGTACACGCCGCCGGCCCGCGCGGGTGTGGACATACGCCCGCCCGGAAAGCGTGCGGCACGTGATTCCGACGGTCTGCGCCACCCACCGGCCGCCGGATGGGTACACGCCACCGGCCTGCGCGGGTGTGGGTATACGCCCGCCCGGAAAAACGTGCGGCACCTGATTCCGGTGGTGTTTGCGTCGCCGCGCGGCCCCGCGTGTGGCTACACGCCGCCAGCCCCCGGGGTTGGCACCCCGGGCTACATGAATGCCGCCCCTGACGGGGCTCCGTAAATGCGGAGGCGAGCCTGCTGAGAGACTGCGGAGCGGGGTAGCGAGGAAGAGGGGGAAGGCGGCGGGCCGGCGGTCATCCCGCCGGCCGGCTTACTTCGAAGGCTGGTTCGCCTCGGCGTCCGGGGTCCACTTGCGGACCGGCGCCTTGACGACCTTGCCGCTGCGCAGGCAGCGGGTGCAGACCCGCACGTGGCGGACCTGGTTCTCGACGAGCGCCCGCACGCGCTGCAGGTTGGGCTCCCAGGTGCGCGAGGTCACGTTGTGCGCGTGGCTGACATTGCGGCCGAAGACCGTCTTCTTGCCGCAGAGCTCGCATTGCTTGGCCATTGTTCGTCTCCTTACCGACGGATTCCTACTGCCCTTTTCCGAGGGCAGGGTAGAGTAGCAGATCTTTTCCGCGATCTCAACCCAAATCCAGCGACCACAAGCAGTTGTGGCCGCTGGATCGCCGCGCCCAACCGATTGCTGTTTTTTGTCACCCCGGGATCCGACAGGCCCTGCGCCGGGCCGCTAAGTCCTGCCATCTGTTGCAAATAGTGGGCTTGCCAGAGTCACCGTAACTGGTGTAGAGTTCCCGCACTGGTCCATATAGCTATAGACGTATTAAGCGGCTTGACACCGGTGTCTGCTTCTGGTAGCTTCGAGCGAAGCTTTAAGTAAGTGCCAGTAAGTACCGTTGAACGTTGGGCTTTCGGGGGAGCTTGATGTGCTCTTCTCACGATCCAAAAAGGGCGTAGTCGGTCTAGACATCGGCAGCTCGGCGGTGAAGCTCATCGAGCTGCGCGAGCGCAAGGCGGGGGAGTTCCATCTCCAGCGCCTGGGCATCGAGCCCCTGTCGCCAGAGGCCATCGTGGATGGCTCGATCATGGACTCGTCGCTGGTGGTGGACGCGATCCACAAGCTGAACGACCACACCAAGGTCAAGAACACCAGCTTCGCGACGTCGCTGTCCGGCCATTCCGTGATCATCAAGAAGATCCAGCTCCCGGCGATGCCGGAGGAGGAGCTGGCGGAGTCGATCCAGTGGGAGGCGGAGCAGTACATCCCCTTCGACATCAACGACGTCCGTCTCGACTACGTGGTGCTGGCGGACGGCGAGCCCGGCCGCGACACCATGGACGTCCTCCTCGTGGCCGTCAAGCGGGACAAGGTCAACGACTATGTGTCGGTGATCAGCCAGACGGGCAAGAGCCCGGCCATCGTGGACATCGACACGTTCGCGGTGCAGAACGCCTACGAGATCAACTACGACCTCGATCCGCGCAAGGTCGTGGCGCTGATCAACATGGGCGCCGGGGTGACGAACATCAACATCCTGGCGCGCGGCTCGACGGTGTTCTGGCGCGACATCTCGTTCGGCGGCAACCAGTTCACGGAGGCGCTGCAGCGCGAGTTCAACCTGTCGTTCGCGCAGTCCGAGGCGCTCAAGCGGGGCGAGCAGGTGGACCGTTACGGTCCGGCCGACGCGCGCCCGGTGCTCGACCAGGTGTCGCAGGAGATGGCGTCGGAGATCCGCAAGACCTTCGACTTCTTCGCGGCGACCTCGTCGGAAGGGGCGGTCGACGAGCTGATGCTGTCGGGCGGCTGCGCCCTCACCCCGAACCTGGTGCAGGTCCTGCGCGACCGTTTCGAGGTGCCGACGGAGCTGATGGATCCGTTCCGCCGCGTCCACGTCAAGGAGAGCGATTTCGACAGCGACTGGCTGCGCTCGATCGGGCCGATGATGGCGGTCTCCGTCGGGCTGGGAATCCGCAAGGCGGGGGACTAGGACGATGATCAAGATCAATCTTCTCTCCGAGGGCAAACGCCCCACCGCGGTCCGCAAGAAGCGCGCGGTCTCCCTGGAGGGGCAGGACATCGGCATGTGGCTGCTCGCCGCCGGCCTGCTGCTCGGCATCTTCGGCGCCGTCGCGTACTGGTTCGTCCTGAACGGCCAGGCGCAGGAAAAGGCCCAGGAGATCGTCGAGGCCAAGGCGGAGGTCGCGCGGCTCGCCTCGGTGATCAAGGAGGTCGAGGATTACAAGGCGAAGAAGGCCGAGCTCGAGCGCAAGATCGGCATCATCAACGATCTCAAGCTCAACCAGCGCGGCCCGGTGCGGGTGATGGACGACATCTCCCGCGCCCTGCCCGAGCTCCTCTGGCTCGACCGCATGACGATGAACGCCACCACCATCGAAGTCGAGGGGCGGGCCTTCAACTACAACGCGGTCGCCAACTTCGGCGACAACCTCGACCGGGTCCCCGAGTTCGAGGAGTCGTTCGTCAAGGACATCCAGGAGCAGCCCGGCGGGATCTACAAGTTCGTCCTCAACTTCAACTACTCGTTCGCTCCGCTCGCCGACAAGACCGGTGAAGGCCAGCAGCCGGCGGACGCCGCGGCTGGCGAAGCGCAGCCCGCGGCGCCGACCGCGGGTTAAAAGGAGATCGCCCCGTGGCTGTCAAGACAGGTTTGGAAGGCAAGCCCTGGTATTACGGCGGCGGCATCGGTCTCGTGCTCGGGATCGTGATCTTCGTGCTCGGCCACTACGTCTACCTGCAGCCGAAGAAGGACGAGATCGCCCGCATGGAAGGCGAGCTGAAGTCTCTGCAGACCAAGATCCTGGAAGGCCAGGCGGCGCAGCAGCAGCTCCCCAAGTTCCGCGAAGAGGTCCGCCAGCTCGAGCTGGAGCTCGACAAGCTCCTGCGCATCCTGCCCGCCCGGCGCAACACGCCGGACCTGCTGCGGCGGATCCGCGCCCTGGCCGAGCAGGGGGACTTCGATCTCAAGCGCTTCACCCCGGGCCAGCCGAGCGACCGCGAGTTCTTCAGCGAGTGGCCGATCAGCATCAGCGTCGAGGGCTCGTACCACAACCTCGCGCTGTTCTTCGATCGCATCAGCCGGTTCTCGCGCATCATCAACGTCGAGGATCTCGGCATCACGGCGCTCGCGTCCGGCAAGGGCGATCACACGATCACGGCGAATTTCAGCGCCAAGACGTTCGTCTACAAGGAGCCCGAGCCGGCCGCCGAAGGCGCCGCGGACGGCACCCCGGCGGCGGGCGGGCCGGCCTCGCTCGCGAAGAAGGGGGGCGGCGTCGCCTCCAGGATGTCCAGCACCGGCGGAGGAGGCGCAGAATGATCCGCACTCTGAAGATCACCAGCCTGACCGCTCTCGTCCTGCTCGCGGTGGTCTGGGCCACCTTCGCGCAGCCGGCCGGCAAGCCGGCGGCGAAGCCGGGCGCGGCGCCACAGCAAAAGCAACCGCAACAGGCGCAGCCCGGCCAGACGCCGGATCAGGGGGCGGCTGAAGAAGGCACGATCGGCGGCCCCACCCCCGACCTCGGGGACATCGACCAGATTCTCGAAGGGGAAGAGGAGGTCTACTCCGGTGGAGTGTTCTCCTACGACCCGGGCAACCGGCGCGATCCGTTCAAGTCGCTGTTGGCGGCGCGCGATCGGCCGGAGTTCCGCGGCCCGCGGCCGGAAGGCGTGCCGGGCCTCATGATCGACGAGATCGACCTCACCGGGATATTCCGCACCAGCAAGGGTTTCGTGGCCCAGGTGAGCGCTGCCAATCAGAAGCGCAGCTTTCTACTCAAGGAGGGGGACCAGCTCTACGACGGGGATGTGGTGAGCATCTCCAAGGATGAGGTGGTCTTCAAACAGATCGTCCAGGATCCAACGGCCCTGAAGCCATTCCGGGAAGTGGTCAAGAGCCTCAACCCCGTGTAGGGGTTAGGTCCTTCAGGTCCCGAAAGGAGAGGCGAGCGTCATGGGAGATGTTTTCAATCGGAGAAAGAGCGTCGGGTGGCGGGGCTGGACCGCTTCGGCGGCCCTGGCGGTCGTAGCCGTCGCAGGCTGCACCTCCTCCAAGCCGGCCAAGGTGGTCGAGGCGACGCCTGCCCCTGCGACGAGCACACCGGCGGCGGTGAGGTCGGCTTCCGCCACGGCGGAGATCCGCTCTCTCGACCTCCGGGAAGGAGCCCCGGAGGTTTTCGTCGAGGTCGAGGCGTCCGCGCCGCTGGTCTGGACCAGCTTCCGCAACGCCGATGGCAAGGTCGTCGTCGAGCTGCCCAACGCTCTGCCCGCGGCGACCGTGGCCGGTCTCCATCCGGATGACGGCCTGGTCTCCTCTCTCGCGGTCGAGAAGGAAGACCAGGGGAGCCGCCCGATGACCCGGCTGATCATCGAGACCCGCCAGGAAGTCGAGCACTCGGTGACCGCCGACGGCCTCGCTCTCAAGATCCGGCTCCTGCCGGTCGAGGAGCAGGCCAAGGCGAAGCTCACCATGGAGCCGCTCGACGTCTCGGCGGCTCCGGCCCCCGCGGCCGGCAAGCCGGTCGCGATGGACCAGGAGGAGCCCGCCGAGCCGTCCGTGCAGGTCGAGCCCACCGCGGCGGTCAACGCCGGCACGCCGGACCAGCCGGTGGTCGCCCCGGCCCCCAAGGGGGTCACCGCCACCCGGCTCGACGGCATCGAGGTGCTCTCCTCGAACGGCAGCGCGGTGATCCGCATCGCCGGTGACGGCGAGTTCCCGTACTCGACCTTCCTGCTGCAGGAGCCCGAGCGCTTCGTCATCGACCTGCAGGGCGTGGTCAACAACAGCCCGCGCTCCAGCATGTCGGTCGACGGCGGCGTGGTCGAGCGGGTCCGCGTGGCTCAGTTCAAGCCGCTGCCGAACCCGGTGGCCCGCGTGGTCTTCGATCTCAGCAGCGAGACCGTGCCGGTGGTCGAGCGCACCCCCGAGGCCCTGGTGGTGAGCTTCCCGATCTCCGGCGGCGCCAACGGTGCGACCGCCGCCACCGCCGCGGTCACCACGCCCACGACCCGGACCACCGCGGCGAACCGCCCGGCGGCCGCCACGACCGCCCCGGCCCCGACTCCGCGTCCGGCCCCGGCCCGGCAGGCGCCGGTCGTCGAGGTCACCGAGCTCGACTCGCCGGCCCCGACCCCGGCCCCGGCAACACCGGCGCCGACGCCGGTCCCGGTATCCCGCACCGCCGCCATCGCCCCGGCCGGAGCGCCGTCGCCGATGGCTTCGGCGGCTCCGAACAGCCCGACCACCCGCCCCGGCGGCAGCGTCACGATCCAGCCCTCCGGCAACATCGGGGGCATGATCAACGCCAAGACCGGCGCGCCGACCTCGATGACGACCGCCGGCAACGGCGTGCCCGGCACCGAGACCTTCGCCGCCCAGACCGTCGGCCAGGGCGAGAAGGTCTACACCGGCGAGCCGATCGACCTGCGGGTCACCAACGCCGACGTGACCGATGTGCTGCGCACCTTCGCGCAGATCAGCAACCTCAACATCGTGGTGCAGCCCGGCGTCGCCGGCACGGTCACGGCCGAGCTGGTCAACGTGCCGTGGGACCAGGCCCTGGAGCAGGTGCTCAAGATCAACAACCTGGGCTATGAGCTGGAAGGCAACGTCATGCGCATCGCGCCGACGAACATCCTGCGCCAGGAGGCCCAGGAGCGCCAGCAGCTCGACGCCGCCAAGGCCCTGGCCGTGCCACTCCAGACCATCTACCGCCGCCTGAGCTACGCCGACGCCGGCCAGGTCGCCGGCCTGCTGTCGGACGGCAAGTCGGGCCTGCTGTCGCAGCGCGGCAGCGTGGTCGTCGACGCCCGCACCAACGCCCTGATCATCCAGGAGCTGCCGGCCTTCATCGACACGGTGATCTCGGTCATCGAGCTGCTCGATACGCCGGAGCCGCAGGTCATGATCGAGGCCCGCATCATCGAGACGACGAAGCGCTTCACGCGCGACCTCGGCATCGAGTGGGGCTTCACCGGGATCTCCAGCGCCGCGACCGGCAACACGACCGGCCTGATCTTCCCCAACAACGGCACCGTCACCGGCGGCGTGAGCGTCCCGGGCGGCGGCAACAACGGCTCGATCGCCCTGCGTCTGGGCAACGTCCTCAACACCTTCCAGCTCGACGTCGCCTTGCAGGCGGCCGAGAGCGAAGGCCTGATCCACATCCTTTCCGCTCCGAAGGTCGCGACCCTCAACAACCAGCAGGCGAGCATCCAGAGCGGCCTCCAGATCCCGATCCAGACCATCGCCAACAACACGGTGACCGTGCAGTACGTCAACGCCACTCTGCGCCTCAACGTCACCCCCAAGGTGACGGCCGAGGGCACCGTGATGATGGACATCGAGATCTCCAAGCGCGAGCCGCAGCTCGCCTTCCTGGTGCCGGGCGCCACCAACGCCCCGATCGCCACGAAGGACGCCACCACCCGTCTGGTGGTGCGCGACGGCGGCACCGCGGTCATCGGCGGCATCTACAAAGTGTCCGCCGACCAGGGTGAGGACCGGGTGCCCGGGCTCGCCAACATCCCGCTGATCGGGAACCTGTTCAAGAACAAGTCGCGGCGCGAAGAGAACGAAGAGCTGTTGATCTTCATCACGCCGCGAGTGATCAAGATCTGACGGCAGGAGCCATAGAAATGAAACGCAAAGCCATCGCCCTTTCCCTCCTCGTCCTGGGGTTCGCCCTGGTCGGCTGCAATGCGCGGACCGACCGGAGCGAAGGGTCGGTCCTGCTGTCGGTCGCGGATTTCGATTCGCTGCCGGTCCAGGTCTCGGTCACCCAGGGGCCGTTCGAGATCGACGGCCTGGTGCTCCGGAACATCCCCAAAGACCCGAACGGCAATACGAGCGACCTGCAGTCGATCGAGCTGCGCTCGTATGAGATCCGCTACACCCGGCGCGACACCGGCCGGCGGGTCCCGCCGTCGCTGGTCCAAAGCATCTTCAGCGTGGTGCCGGTCGGCGGCCAGATCACAATCGACAACCTGCCGATCATGCTGACCAACCAGCTCGGCAACGCCCCGCTCAAGGATCTGGTCGATTTCGGCGCGGATCAGGAGACGGGCACCGCGGTCATCGTCCTCAACTGCAGCATCCGCTTCTTTGGCCGGACGCTGTCGGGGGACAACATCACGTCGGCACCCGCGTCTTTCACGATCGAGGTCGTGCCGTAAGGCCGAGGAGCATTCCGCCATGAAAGCGTTCAGGAAGTTTTCCCATGTGTTTCTTGCATTCGCGCTCGCGGCGGCGGCCGGATGCCAGTCCGATTCTCCGACCGAGCCTTCGGGTGGCGGCGGTTCGATCAGCCCGCAGCCGCCGCCGCAGACGGTCACCTATACGGTGACGGTGGCGGCGAATCCGCCGCAGCTCGCGGCCGGCAGCACCACGCCGACCAACATCACGGTGCAGGTGCGCCGCCAGGACAACGGCGCCGTGCCGCCCGATCTGACCGGCATCACCCTGACCACCAACCTGGGCGAGTTCGGGCAGGCCGGCAGCGGACAGAAGACCGTCCAGCTCCAGCTCGTGAACGGCCAGGCCCAGGCGGTGCTCTACCCGGGCACCAGCGCCGGCACCGCGACGGTGCGAGCCACGGTGGACAACACCACCAACGCCGGGGCGGTCAACGTCCAGATCGGCCAGGCCGACACCTTCTTCATCGGCTCGGTGAACCCGGGTGTCGGCACGCCGCAGGGCGGTGAGGAGGTCTCGATCACCGGCGGCGGCTTCGACGGACCGGTGCGGGTGACCTTCAACGGCGCCGCGGCGCAGGTGCTCTCGGTCAGCTCGACCCGCATCCGGGTGCGCACGCCGTCGGCCCTGGCGGCGGGCGTCAACGTCGGCGTGGGCCAGGCCCAGCCGGTGTCGGTCAACGTCACCATCAACGTCAACGAGGCGAACGCCCAGTCCGACACCCTGGCGAACGGCTTCGTCTACTCGCTCGGCACCAGCACGCAGCAGCCGTCGATCTTCTCGGTCGATCCGGCGTCGGGCACCAACGACGGCGGTACCCGCGTGATCATCGTGGGCGACGGCTTCCAGTCCCCGGTCCAGGTCTTCTTCGGCCAGGGCAGCGTGGACAACTTCAGCGGCGTCCAGGCGACGGTCGAGTCGGTGACCCAGAACCGCATCGTCGCGGTCACCCCGGCGGCGCGCGGCTTCGGGATCAACAACGTCAACCAGCTCGTGGACATCCTGATCCGCAACGCCAACTCCGGCTTCGCGACCGTGTCCGCCGACCGCTTCCAGTATGGGGCGGACGTGCGGATCACCGCGGTCGGCCCGAGCTCCGGTCCCTACACGGGCGGCACTCGCGTGACGCTCCAGGGCCAGGGCTTCGACGAGCCGGTGGCGGTCTCCCTGAACGGCGTCGGCCAGCGGGTGATCTCGGTGTCCGGCACGCAGATCGTCGTCGAGACGGTCGGCGTCCTGGTCAACCAGTGCCCGGCCAACGGCCAGGTCACGGAGACCGGCTGGAGCGTCGTCAACATCGAGAGCGGCGCCGGAGCCACCTTCGCGGGCGGCTTCATCTACATCGTGCCGCGGCCGATCGTCACCGGGATCAGCCCGGCGAGCGGCAACCCGGGCACGACCACGGCGACCGTGACCGGCCAGGGCTTCTCGAGCAACGTCCAGGTTCTGTTCGGCGATCCGACCAACGGGTCCGCCGCCCAGATCCTGAGCAACAACGGCAGCTCGATCAGCATCCGGGTGCCCTCGGTGCCCCCGGGCTTCGCCTTCAACACCCAGCCCTGCGATGGCAACGGCGACGGCAACCCCGGCGGCACGCAGTCCATCCCGACCCCGATCAGCGTGACCGTCCGCAACCTCGACGGCCCGAGCTGCACGGGCACACTCAGCAACGCCTTCACCCTCAATCCGCCGAGCACCACGTGCACCGGCGACACCACGACGCCGACCACCTTCCAGTGCTCGGACGGCGTGGACAACGACGGTGACGGCCGCATCGACTTCAACGCCAACCCGGCCGTCGGTGATCCGCAGTGCACGGGACCGACCGACAACAGCGAATCGACCTAGACGGACGACGCTGAGCCGGTCCACAGAAGGTGCTTCATCAGAGGGCGGCTGCCTGGACGGGCAGCCGCCCTCGTCCGTATACTCGAAGCCATGAAACAGAAGGTTTTCTTTGCGCTCTGTCTATTTCCTCTCCTCCTTTCTGCATGGGGGTGTGACAAGGCCAGTCCGGTCGCTCCGGAGGGCACGATTCTCACCGTCAGCGCGAGCCCGTCCCAGATCGGCCTGAACGGCACCTCGACCATCACCGTGGTCGGGCGCCAGGCCAACGGCAGCCCCTTGAATCCCGGCACCGAGATCCGCTTCACGACCGACAAGGGGACGATCACGCCCGTCGTGGCGCCGATCCAGAACGGCGTGGCGACCGCGGTCCTGCGGGCGGACACCCGCTCCGGTCCCGCCAAGGTGACGGCTTCGACCGGCACCGTGACCGCGGACACCACGATCCAGATCGGGCAGTCCACCGAGACCCGGCCCACCGTCCTGGTCAGCGTCAACCCGAACACCATCGACATCGGCGACACCGCGACGGTCACCGTGATCGCCCGCAACGCCGACGGCTCGCCGGTGGGGGCTGGCCAGGAGGTCATCCTCACCACGGATCTGGGCACGATCTCCCCGAGCCGCCCGACCACCCGGGCCGACGGCACCGCCACCGCCACTCTGCGCTCGGGCTCGCGGGCCGGCACCGCCACGATCACGGCGATCGTGGGGTCGAGCGAAGCGAAGACGGCGACGGTGACGATCCGCGACGTGGCGGCGACCATCTCGCTCCAGGCCGTGCCGCAGTCGGTCTCGTTGACCGCGGCCCGCACGGAGATCGACCTGACCGCCTTCGTGCTCAACTCCCAGAACCAGCCGCTGGCGGGCTCCCCGGTGACCTTCCTGGCCGAGCGCGGCACGCTGGAGCGCTCCGGCATCGTGCCCACCCAGTCGGACGGGCAGGCCACCAACACCCTGGTCGTGACCCAGGACGATCTGCGCGGCCTGACCGCCGGACAGACCTTCCGGGTCGAGGCCACGACCCCGGCGGCCGAAGGGCAGCCGGTGCTGCGCGCCACGGTGCTGATCCGGGTGCAGTAGGCCTCCCGGCGCCCGGAAGGGCCGGAAAGAACACGACCTCCCCGTTCGCGCACCCGCGGCGGGGAGGTCGCTGCTATAATGCGGCCACTTTGGTCAGCGCTATCAATATCTTCCGAGCCTTCCGCTCCGCTCCCCCGAGACGAGGTACGCCCGCGTGACCGACGGTCCCTTTCCCGACCGCCTCTCTCAGCTCCGCGCGCGCTGGGAGGCTGACTCCTCTTCGCGCATCTTTTTGCAGCTTGCCGAGGAGTATCGTCACCTCGGGCGAGTCCAGGAGGCGCTGGCGGTCCTGGAAAAGGGGCTCCAGGAGCATCCGGGCTACCTTTCGGCCCTGGTCGCCAAGGGGCGCTGCCTGCTGGAGCTGGGGGATGCCCCCGGCGCCCGCGCCGTGCTGGAGCGGGTGGTGCAGCAGGACGCGACCCAGATGGTGGCCAACAAGCTCCTGGTGCGGGCCTATCTGGAGACGGGCGAGGCCGGCAGGGCCCGCGAGCGCCTGGATCTCTACAGCCTGCTGAACGACAGCGATCCCGAGACGGAGGATCTCCGCCGCCGGGTGAAGGATCTGGAGCGCGCCGCCCAGGCGCCGCCCCTACCCTTGCCCCCGCCAACATCGCCGGACGATTTTTCCAGCCTGCCGCCGCTCGACCTGCCGGCTCCGCCCGCGTTCGCGCCCGCGGTCGCCGCTCCGGCTTTCACGGTGACTCCGGAAGACCCCTTCGCCGACCTGATCGCGCCGCCAACCCAGGCCGCGCAGGACGACGTTTTCGATCTCGGTTTCAGCGCGCCAGCTCCCGCCAGGCCGCCGGCCCCCGCCGCCGCGCCGGTCGCGGAGGAATCCCTCTTCGTCTTCGAGGACGTGGCCCCCGCTCCGGCCCCGGCCCTGGCTGAGAGCCCGGAGGACCCCGACGACCTGTTCGGGCTCGGCACCGGGACGATCCGGCAGCGCTACCTGCAGTCCCTGTCCGCCGAGGGGATCTTCGACTTCGGGGATTCCGCCCCGGCGGCTCCGGCGCCGGCTCCGATCATGCCGGCCGTGGCCCCGGTCCCGTACGAGCCCGCGCCGTTCGAGCCGCTGCAACACCCGGTCGGATTCGAGGCATTCGCGCCGGCTCCGGTCGAGGATCTCCCGGTTTTCGAGCCTCCGGTCTACGAGGCCCGGTCCTTCGAGCCGGCACCCTTCGAGCCCGAGCCGTTCGAGCTCGACGACGCGGCGGCCCCGCCGGTCTTCGAGCCGCTGCCGGCGGATCTGCCCACGGCCGGGGAAGAGGAGGCCGAGGAGACTCCGGCCCTGATCCCGGGCGAGTCGCCGTTCCCGGAAGCTCACGAGACCTTCCCCGAGCCGGTCTTCGCCGAGCCCCTGCCGATCCCGGCCGCGGCCTTCGAGCCTGCCGTCTGGGCCGAGGCACCTCCGCTCGAGATCGAGGAGGCCTACACGGTCGAGGAAGTCGAGGAAGAGGCCGAG
>DATAHG010000499.1:0-5212 GCA_036263295.1 Thermoanaerobaculia bacterium
CGTCGGACTGGCGGACGGTCTTCTCCAGGATGCCCGGGATCAGCTTGTCGTAGCCGGCGAGGTTCTTGGGCAGCTTGCCGGCCGGGATCTCGGGGACGGCCTGCGAGCCGGCCCAGGACGCGGCGTCCGGCCAGGCGCGCAACGGGCGGTTCAGGGGGGCCCAGACCAGGCGGTCGAGATCGGAGCGGGTGGCCGGGCCGGGGAGCGCGCTTACTGCCAGGGTGGCGAAGACCCCCTGGTGATGGGCGAGCCAGACGTGGTCGTCCACCAGGTCCACGGCGAGGCGGCCGCCGGGGAGGAGGCGGAGGGCCTGGGGCTCGTAACGGTGCATGTGGTTGAGGGCAACCGCGACCGTCCCGGCGGGGCCGGAGACCGCCAGCAGGCCGCCATCGGCGCGGTCGCCGGTGGCCCGGCGGTCCCCGATCCGGGCTTCGAACTGGAACGGCGCCAGACGGCTCGGCCGCTGAATCTGGCGGACGACCGCTTCCGCGGTTTCGGTGGCCGGAGCGCCGCCGGACTCCAGGGCCGGGGCTTCGAAGTCGCCGACCGCGGTCACGGCGGTGGGGGCGTCGAAGCCGAGCCGCAGGGCGTCCCGGGCCTGCTCGACCAGCACGCCGTTGGGTTTGCCGTCCTTGGTCTGGAGGCACCCCTGGCAGCCGAGAGTCCCTTCCCAGGCCACGGCCTGACGGACCAGGGCCGTGGGAGAGCCGGCGTGGAACACGTAGCGGCGCCGGGTGCCGAAGCCGCCGCCGCCCACGGCGGGGAGGTCGTAGGCTCCTTCGACCACCACGGCGGCGGTGAGCGGTCCGGCGTGCTCGACGCGGAGGTGGCGCCGGGTGCCGTGGCGGCCGGCGGCGCCGCCGGTCTTCAGCGTCATCTCGCCGCCGGTGACCAGGGGCGGCCCCCCGCCGGCGCGGGTATCGGCGCGGACCTCGTCGAACAGGGCGGCGGGGTCGCCGCCGAGCCGGAAGACGGCGGCGCCGGTCTCCACGGTCACGCGGTCGCCGTCCTGCCGGAGCTTCAGGGGGACGGGCGGGGCCGGGTTGCGCACGGAGCCGTCGGTGATCAGGGTGTAGGCGGCGCTGCCGTTCCCCCGGACGGTCGCCGGGAAGGCCACCATGAGCCACTGGATGGGAGCGCCGGGGTCGTCCCGGCCGGCGTTCCAGCGCGCCAGCACCCGGGCTTCGGCGGGCACGGGCTGGCCTGCGGCGTCGATCACGGCGAGCCGGGCCGGATCGACCACCGCGAGACCGCGGGGCAGGGCCACGCCGGATTCGACGACCTCGCCGCTGCGGGCGACTCCGGCGGTCTCTCGGATCGTGAGAGGGATCCGCTGGGCCAGGCCGGGCTCGGGGCGCGGCGGCGGGGAGGTCTTGCGGATCGGATCCGCCGCCGCGAGGCGGGCCGTACCCTCGCCGGGGAAGTCCGGGGCCGAGCAGCCGGAGCCGGCCAGCAGACTGGCGAGCAGGAGCGCGAGCGGGCGAAGCGGGATCCTCATGGCCTGCCGGAATCCTTTGCGAAATCCGCACCACCCGAGGGGCATCCGGACGCCCCGGGTCCTCCAGGCGGGCACGCCTTCTGATATGATATGAGGCGAATCAGTCCTCAACATCTTTAAAGAAGGAACAGGGAGACTCCGAAGAGAGCCGCCTGTGACTGAGCATCCGACCGGTTCCGAGCTGGAGCAGTTTCTCGACGGGAGTCTGCCGCGGGAGCGGACCCGCCGTGTCCTGATCCATCTCCTGCGCGGCTGCGATTCCTGCCAGGCGGCGATCCGGCCGAAGGCGGTCTCGCTTTTCCAGGCCGGGGTGGAAGGGGAGGACCTGTCGCGCCTCCGGCCCGAGGATCTGGCCGCCTTCCTGCCGGTCCTGGAGCGGTCGGTACCCCCACGGACGCGGCGGATCCTGCGGCGGCACCCCCGGCGTCCGGCGTCCCGTTTCCTGCCCCGGGGGGAGAAGGGGGGCGCGGCGCTGCCGGCCCGCAGCCCCGGGGCCTATCCGGTCTACGAGGCGCTCCTGGCGCGGAGCTGGTCGTTCCGGCAGGACAGCCCGCGCAAGATGGTGGAGTACGCCTGGTACGCCACCCGGGCCGCCGCCTGCCTGCAGCAGGAGGGGCTGACGCCCGAGGAGGCGCTGGACCTCCAGGCCCGGGCTCTCGGCGAGCTCGCCAATGCCTACCGGGTGGCGGACCGGCTGGAGGAGGCGGAAAAGACGCTGGGCGACGCCGAGGCGCTATCCCGGCAGGGGACCGGCGAGGCCTTCCTGGCCCTGCGCCTCGCCGAGCTGCGGGCCGCGCTGCTGGCCGCGCGGCATCGCTATCCCGAGGCCGTGGCGCTGCTTGGCCGGCTGGCCGACGAGCTGCTGGAGCGCGACGAGCGCCACGCGGCGGGCCGGGTGCGGATCAGCCAGGGGGCCTTCACCGGCTACCTCGGCGGCCCGCCCGAGGCCGTGGACGAGGCTCTGCGCCTGCTCGACCTCGGTCTCGGCCTGGTCGATCCCGAGCGCGAGCCGCAGCTCGGCGCGGCGGCCTGCCTGGAGCGGGTCGAGCTGCTGATCGCCGCCGGGCGGCTGGAGCGGGCGCAGGCCGACCTCGCGGCGTGGCGGGAGAGCCTCCTGGGCTCGGACCGGCGGCTCGACCGCGCCCGGGTGGTGTCGCTCGAAGGGCGCATCCAGGCGGGCCTGGGCTGCTTCCAGCTCGCCGAAGGGGCGCTGCGCGAGGCCCGGGACATTTTCGAGGACCTCGACGTCAAGGGACCCTGGGCGCTCGCCTGCCTCGACCTCGGCGTGGCGCTCGCCGGCCTGGGCCGGACCGCGGAGGCGCGGGGCCTCGCGGAAGAATCTTTGTGGGTTTTTCGACATCTGAGGATCGCATTTGGGGTGTTGGAAGCACTCTGTCTTTTAGATGACGTGTTGCAGTCCGATCTTTTGAGCGCGGGCTTCCTGGAGCGGCTGGCGAGATTCGTCCGCCGCGCCGAGCATGAGCCGGCGGCGAGGTTCGATCCCGGCTTTTGAAATGACGGGATTGCAGGCCGCGGCGCGGGATGCGATACTGAAATCGAGAATTGCGCGATCTCTTCGCCGGGCCGAGCGGCAAGCCAGAACTCGGGCGGCGATTTTTCGTAAGGAGGCGAGAGGATGTCCCGCAAATTGGTTCTACGTCGATGGATCGGGCTCGCCCTGGTGGCGGCGCTGGCAGTCGCCGCTCCGGCTGGAGCCGCCGGTTTCTCGGGTGGAGGAGGAGCGGTGCCGACGTCGCCGTCGATGTGGTCCCAGGCCTGGGCCTGGGTTCTGGGCGGCCTTCAGATGGCGGGCGCGCCGGTCGCGCCGCTGGTGACCGCTTTCGGCAAGGTCGGCATGCACATCGATCCGAACGGCACCGAGCCGACTTCCGATCCGAGCGGCAATGGTGGGATTTCTTTGGGTTCTGGTAACATTTCCGTCACGGTCGACCCTGCCCAGTAGAGTTCTGGCGCGGGAAGGTCTTCCGGGGTGTGGGGTTTGCGCCGCCTCTGGAAGCTTCCGCGGAGACCGCTGCGTTTTTATGCTGTCGGGCTGAGGAGAGAGGAGGTAGCTTTTGAGCGACCATCCGACGTCGAGCATTCTGGACCGATTCGCCGCCGGCGAGCCTACCCCCCTGGAGGCTCGCCTGGTGGTCACCCACCTCATGCGAGGCTGTACGGCCTGCGCCGAAGCTCTGCGCAGCCGGGCCAAGGCCCTCGCCGCGTCCGAGCCGGATCTGTTCGCGGACAATCCGGACCTCGACGAGCTTGCCGAGGATTTCGAGATCGGCTTGCAGCCGGTCGCGGCGCCCTGGGTCGGCGAGGAGGATGTCCAGCTCACGGCGGAGCAGGACGCCGGCTACGATCTCGCGCTGGAGCGCGCCCTCTCCTCGGTGCGGATGCACGGCGAGCAGGCGATCGCCCGCAAGCGCCAGGCCGAGGATGTCCTCGCCCGGATCGCGGCCGAGGGGCCGGGCTCGGTCTCGGCCGAGCGCGACGGCGCCTATCCGGTCTATGAGGCGATGCTGGCCCAGAGCTGGGCGGCGCGCCACGACGATCCGGCGAAGATGGTGGATTACGCCTGGCAGGCGGTGCGGGTGTCGGGCTTCCTGGAGCAGGAGGGGTTCAACCCGCGCCATACGGCCGATCTCCAGGCCCGGGCGCTCGGCGAGCTGGCCAACGCCCTCCGCGTCGCCGACCGGCTGCCGGAAGCCTCCTCCACCCTGGAGCAGGCCGAGAGCCGCAGCCGCAACGGCAGCGGCGATCCGATCCTGAGCCTCCGTCTGGCCGACCTGCGCGCCTCGCTGCTGATCTCCACCCACCACTACCGCGAGGCCGTCGAGCTGCTGGAGCGGGTCCAGGCCGACCACTTCGATCTGGGGGACCGCCACAACGCGGGCCGGGCCCTGATCAGCCAGGGCATCTCGCTGGGCTACCTCGGCGACGCCCGCCAGGCGCTGGCGCGGATCGACCGCGGCCTGTCGATGATCGACGAGAAGCGCGAGCCCTCCCTGCGGGCCCAGGCGCTCCACAACCAGCTCCTGTTCATGGCCTCGTTCGGCCTGCTCGACCAGGCGGTGGCCCTGCTGGCGCAGAACCGGGCGGCCCTCCAGCAATCCGGCGGACGCCTCGACCGGGCCAAGCTGCGCGACATCGAAGGGCGCATCCATGCCCGGCTGGGGAATTTCGACCGGGCCGAAGAGGCTTTGCGAGAAGCAGCGGCTGAATTCGAGGCGGCGGGCGTCCAGGGCAACCATGCCGTGGTCTGCCTCGACCTCGCGGCCGTCCTGCTGGCGGAGGGGCGTAACGCCGAGGCCCAGGTCCTTGCGGCCCAGGCCTTGCAAGTCTTCCGTCATCTGGAGCTTCAGGAGGAGGTCGCCGAGGCGATGGAGATCCTCGACCGGGTTCTCCGTTCCGAGCTGGTCACCTCGGGTTTCCTGCAGAACCTGGCCGATTTCGTCCGCCGGGCTCGCCTCAATCCGGGACTGCGGTTCCTGCCTGGGTTCGATCCTGCCTGAAGCTCAGCCCGGAGAAATCCAGGCAAACCAGAGGGACCGGAGCGCGCGCAGGCGCTCTCCGGTCCTGGTGTGTGTAAAGACCCTCTGGATCGGCGGCGCCGGAGCCGCTACCATGTTGCGTTCGGAGTTGGCCGCTTGAGCGGCGGCCCCCCTTGAGCCAATCCCCGTCGGGAACCTTCTTTGGAGCACGATTCAT
>DATAHG010000500.1:0-5400 GCA_036263295.1 Thermoanaerobaculia bacterium
ATTTCCAGCAGGACCGGCGCGAGGCGGTTGCGGCGGATGTCCACGATCGCGGCTCCGGCGGTCGAGACCCGGCGCATTTCGGCGGCGATCTGGCGGTTCGATTCGGCGTCGAAATGATGAAAGAAGAGGGTCGAAAAAGACCAGGCGAAGGCGCCGTCGCGGAAAGGGAGGGCGCGGGCGTCGGCCACGAGCCGGAGCTGATCGTTGCCGAGCTGGCGGCCGACCACCAGATGGCGGAGCTTGGCGTCCAGACCCACGATGCGGAGAGGGCCGCCGCGCCGGGCGGCCGCGCGGGCCAGGGTGGCGGCAACGTCGCCCGTGCCGGTCCCCAGGTCGAGCGCCAGCCTGGGATCGCGCCAGCGGCCGAGACGGGGGAGGATCGTCCGGCAGAGCGGCAGGGCGCTCAGGCTCCAGCGGTTCACGGTCGCGAGCTCGACGAGGGACTGCCGGGCCTCGGAGAGGGGCAGGCCGGGGCGGTCCAGCAGCTCGGGCTCGTTGTCTTCCAGGGGTGCCATTGCTCTCGTAACGGATCGTCAAAAGGCGCACCATAGTACAGGAGGGGCCGGCGCGCGAGCCTCCTTCGGATTGCGGGTCTCTTGCGGAACGCGTACCATGCGACCGATCCTTGAAGGATTTCATCCGGACATGAAGCGCTCTCGATCGCCGCGAGACCTCTGGGCCTCTCTGCTGCCCACCCTGGGTGCCGCGACCGCGCTCGCCCTGGCTTTCCGGACTTCCGACCCTCTGCCGGACGGCTCCGTCCACCCCGCCCTGCTGCCTCTGCTGGTCCTGGCGGGCGCGGCGTGGGCCTTTCACCGGCCTTTGCCGCCCGGGGCGACCACTCCGGGCCTCGGCGTGGGGATCCTCCCTCTCGCCCTCCTGGTGTTCGGACCGGCCCCGACGGCCTGCCTGGTCGCCGCGGCGCTCTGCCTGGCGGAGACGGGCCTCCGCCTGATCCGGCGCTCGTCGGCTTTCCTCAACCAGGAGCGCCGCGGCTTCCTGCGGGTCCTGGAGAGCGCCGGCCGCACGGTCCTGGCCGCCCTGCTGGCCGGGGTGGTCTGGGGCGGATGGGCCAGCCAGAGATACGGTGTGATCCCGCGGTCCATGGCCGCGCTCGCGGCCTATCTCCTGGCCTGGTTCCTCCTGGAAGGGGCGGACCGCAAGATCCGCCGGCCGGACCAGTCCGTCCGCCTGACCGCGGTTCTCCTCCCCCTCGGGCTGGACGTCGTCGGGTGGACGATCGGGACCGGCTTCGCGGTGGCGCAGCCCGGCGCCGGCTGGGGCGTCACCGGATTCCTGATCGGCTGTCTCGCCCTCGTCGCGCTGGAGGCCGCCCGCAACGGTCTGCTGCTCGAAAAAGTCCGTCTGCGGGCCCGGGATCTCGAGCGGCTGCGGCGCGCCAGCAAGCGGATGACGATCTCCACCGCCCAGGAGATGGCGGCGGTGGTCGATCAGATCCGCACCGAGTGCGGCAAGGTCGTGCCCTTTCACTGGTATCAGTTCGAGTTGTTGGCCCAGGGGAGCGGCTTCAAGAGCTGGTGGTCCGGCCCCTCCGGCGAGCTCCTCGTCGGCGTGCCGGAGCCGGACCGCCATCCGCCGGCCCTGCCCGGGGTCCACAAGCGGGCCCCCTGGCAGATCCTGGAACGCCAGATGCGGGCGGACGGCAAGGTGCTGGCCCGGGTCCGCCTCTGGTGCGACCCGCGGCGGGTCCAGGAGGAGCAGGTCGAGCTGGTCGATCACCTCCTGCCGCAGATGACCTCGTCGGTCCAGCGCTGCCTCCTCGACAAGGAGGCGCGAGAGGACCCCCTCACCGGCGTGGCGGTCCGGCGGGTGCTGGAGAAGCGCCTGCACGAGATGCACGCCCGCTGCATGGAAGAGGGCGGGGCCATGGCGGTGATCCTGTGCGATCTCGATTTTTTCAAACGGATCAACGACAACTTCGGACATCCGGTCGGGGACCGCGCGCTGATCGCGGTCGCCGGGGTATTGAACGATCTGCGCCGCGAATCGGACCTCTGCTGCCGCTACGGCGGCGAGGAGTTCGTCCTGCTGCTCGCGGGGGCTCCCGGTGAGGACGCCCTGGCGATCGCCGAGCGCCTGCGCCGCCGCATCGAGGATCTGGAGTTCACGGTGGAGGAGCAGCGCGTGCCGCTCACTTTGAGCGCCGGAGTGGCGTCCTTCCCCGACCTTTATATCAAGACCGCCGCCGAGCTGATCCTGTTCGCCGATGAGGCGCTCTACGAGGCCAAGCGCCAGGGGCGCAACCGTTGCCTCCTCGATCTCGGCCAGGGGCGCTATCTCGACGTGGACGGCAATGTCCACGCGACCGACGAGGCCCCCGTGGTCCCCGAGCCGCCGCGGATCTTCGCCTGAGAAATCGGCGGAAAAGCCGTCTCCCGTCCGTCTATAGAGAAGCGATCTGCCTCATTGTCGCAAACCCGGGAGGTTTGAGGGCCCCCGGGTCTTTTTTCTTGATTCATTGACCTGGCCCCCTTCCCCCTGGTATAAGCGGTCAACTTTTTCGTCTTTTCCTCGGCGAGGTTGGCCAGGCTGCCTGTGTCGCCGTTCGGGGACCCGGGTGATGCCTCTTCAGGCCGGTTCGCCGCGGCTGCGGAGGTATCATGGGTATGAAGAGAGCAGTCTGGATGGCCGTAGTGTATCTGGCGCTCGGGACCGGGCTCGCCTGGGCGCAAGGCAATGGCAGGATCGAAGGCCGCGTCAGCCGTCAGGACGGCACCCCCCTGGGTGGAGTCTCGGTCCGCATCGACGGGCTGAATCAGGAAACCCTCACCGGCTCCGACGGGACGTATTCGTTCTCCAGCGTTCCGGCCGGCACGCACAAGGTCACGTTCAGTCTGGTCGAGCGCACCGCCTCGGAGGAGGCGGTCGAGGTCGCGGCCGGCGCGACCCGCACGCTCGACAAATCGGTGGACTGGGATGTCAGCTTCGCCGAGACGATCACGGTCTTTTCGGCTTCCCGCCGGGCCGAGCGGATCGTCGACGCTCCCGCCGCGGTCACCGTCATCCCCGCCGAGCAGATCGAGCGCGAATCGGCGACCGGTCAGGTTCCCAAGCTCCTGGAGTACACCCCCGGCGCCGAGGTCACCCAGAGCGGCATTTACGATTACAACTTCAACACGCGCGGCTTCAACAGCTCGCTCAACCGGCGTATCGCCACGTTCATCGACGGACGCGATCCTTCGGTGCCGTTCCTCGGCGCGCAGGAGTGGGCCTCCATCTCCTTCCCGATGGACGACCTCGCGAGCGCCGAGCTGGTGCGCGGACCGAGCTCCGCTCTCTACGGCGCGAACGCCTACAACGGCGTGCTGAACCTTGTCACCAAGGCGCCGCGCGACAGCCAGGGCGGCGAGGTGCGGCTGACCGCCGGGGAGCTCGCCACCACCAACGCCGATCTGCGTTGGGCCGGCGATCTGTCCAATGACTGGTATCTCAAGGTCCTGGGTGGATACCGCGGCAGCGAGGACTTCTCCCGCTCGCGCAACACCTCGGTCGAATACGCCGGGCTGCCGCGCGAGCGCATCGCTCTCGTTCAGGACGAAAACAAGATCGCTTTCGGCGGTCTGCGGCTCGACAAGTATTTCTCTGAAAATTATCTGCTGAGCCTCGATGCCGGCTACGCCACGGTCGAAGGCCCGGTGTTCCAGACCGGCATCGGCCGCGTGCAGCTCACGGATGTCAAGCGGCCCTGGGGCCGGTTCAACTTCTCGACCCTGCATTGGAACCTGCTGGGCAGCTACAACCGGCGCCAGGCCGACGGCCAGGTGTCGCTCGCGACCGGCGCTCCGCTCTATCTCGACGACGACAACTTCAACATCGAGCTGCAGGGCAACACCGAGCTGTTCAACGGCAAGGCGCGCGTGGTCGGCGGCATCTCCTACGGCGAGGAATCGATCGACACCGCCGGTCCGACCGGCCGGCAGTCGCTGGTTTTCGAACCGGTCGATTCCGATTCGCAGGCGGTGTTCGGCCAGCTCGATTTCAATCTGGCCAGCAATCTCAAGCTGGTGTTGGCGGCCCGCTACGACGAGAGCTCTCTGCACGATTCGCAGTTCTCGCCCAAGGGCTCGCTGGTCTACTCGATCAATTCCAACAACACCCTGCGCCTCAGCTACAACGAGGCGTTCCAGGTGGCGAACTACTCGGAATTCTTCCTCCAGGCTCCGACCGTCCTGCCGGGCACGACGACCTCGTCGCTCAACCTGTCGGCGATCGAAAACGCCCTGCGGCCGCTGCTCGGCGGCACCTCGCTCGGTTTCGGCAGCATCCCGGTCCTGGCGCTCGGCAACAAGGACCTGGACGTCGAAAAGATCAAGAGCTACGAGCTGGGCTACAGCGGCATCTTCGGCCGCAAGGCGTTCGTCACGGTCGATTACTACCGCAACGAGCTGGAGAACTTCATCACCGATCTGTTGCCGAACATCGGCTCGTCGCTCGGCCGGCTCAATCCCGAGTTCGGCGCTTACACGCCCCCCTCGTCGTTGCCGGAGCCGGTCCGCCAGGCGATCCTCAACGCCCTGCGGGCCAACCTGCCGCCGACGCTGTTCCCCTTCCTGTCGAACAATGTGAACGGCGCGCCGATCGTGGCGCTCGCGTCCTACACGAACTTCGGCAAGGTGGATACCCAGGGAGTGGACTTCGGCCTCAACCTCTACGCCACCGACCGCATCACCGTCGACGCGAGCTACTCCTGGTTCGACTTCGACATCAAGGAAGACATCCCGGGCGACCCGATCAAGCCGAACGCGCCGGAGAACCAGTTCAAGCTCGGCTTCACCTGGGTGGCCGAGCGCTATGACCTGGCTCTCAAGTACCGCTGGGTAGACGAGTTCGAGTGGTTCGTCGGGCCGTTCCGCGGCATCGTCCCGTCCTACGGCACGGCCGACCTGACCGCCAACTTCGAGGTCAACGACAACTGGACGGTCGGCGCCACGGTCAGCAACCTGTTCGACGACGAGCACTGGGAGAGCTTCGGCGGCGACATCCTGGGCCGCCGGGCCCTCGGCTACGTCGGCGTGCGCTGGTAGGAGCTTCCCCGGAGTCCCCCTCTCCCTCCTGGGGTACAGCGCGCTGACTCTGGGGCGCTGGAGGGTGGGGGCGCCCTCTCCCGCGTAGCGGGGGAGGGTCGGGGAGGGGCGATAAACCACCCGGGCACCCTCTGATTTGCATCAAAACAGCCCCTCCCACAGCAGAGCACCATTGTCCTGATGCAGAACACCGCTGTTTCGCATCAGGACAACGCTGCCCGGATGCCGGGCAAGCTTGTTCTGCTGCAAAACACCCCTCACGAGGACCCGAGACGAGCTCGCCGGCTGCTGGGAAAGGCTCGCCAGCTGCAAATCAACCTTCACCGGCGACCGAGAATCGACTCTTTTGATGCAA
>DATAHG010000501.1:0-2003 GCA_036263295.1 Thermoanaerobaculia bacterium
AGCGGCAGGTAGGTCGCGACCAGCGCCGCCACGAAGCCGATGCGGACCTCGCTGTAGAGGAAGCGGGCGTCGTCGGCCGCGATCACGAAGTCGTGCGCCGTGGCGAGGCCGCAGCCGCCGGCCACGCAGGCGCCGTGGACCAGGGCGATGGTCAGGGCGTCCTGCCGCAGCACCGCCTCGAAAAGATCCTTGAGGCGCAGCGAATCGAGGAGGTTTTCCGCCTCTCCGGCGTCGCGCAGCGACCGCAGGTGATCGAGGTCGGCCCCCGCCGAGAAATTCTTCCCGGCTCCCGACAGCAGCAGGGCGCGGATGCCCTCCGAGCGTAGCGGCCGGCGGTACAGCTCGATCAGCTCGCCGATCAGGGCCGGCGACAGGGCGTTGGCCCGCGCCGGATCGTTGAGGGTCACCCAGAGGAGGTCGCCGTCGCGGCGCAGCTCGAGCAGGCTCATCGCCCCGTCCCCTTCTCCAGGGCGTTCACCAGCTCGTCCGGCACGTCGATCTCCAGGGTGAGCAGGCCCTGGGCGTGGGTCTTGCCCTGGGCGTCGGTCTTGAGGCTCTCCGTCCCCCCTCCTCCGAGGGAGTCGTGGAGGATGAAGTTGAGCGCCAGCAGATTCGGCATCTCGAAGCGCTCGACCGGACCCCGGCAGACCTCCCGGAAATGCTCCTTGACGCGCTCGGCCGTGGCCTGCCGCTTGATCACCTCGAAGAGGTCGGGATTGCGGGCGATCAGCCCGACGTTGCTCGCGTCGCCCTTGTCCCCGGAACGGGCCAGGGCGATGCGGTAGAGAGGCACCTTCATGCGTCGTTTCTCCTCGCGAGCCCCGCCAGCAGGCCGGCCGCTCCGGCGACGGCGAGCACCGCCGCGAGGACGGCGGCCGTCCCCGGACGGGTGGCGGCGGGGTGATAGAGACCGGGCAGCACGGCCCGGAATCCCAGGTCCAGGATCTCGCCGTGGCGAGCTTCGAGCGCCGCGAAACCGGCGAAGCCGGCGGCGAGCAGCAGGGCCAGAGCCCCGGTCCGGAGCGCGGCGCTCCAGCCGGCCGCGACGCCGTGATGCAGCACGAACACCCAGGCGGCTCCCACCGCCAACGCCCAGTAGAGGAAGGCGAGGCGGCCGGCCAGCCCGCTGTAGAGGAAGCCGAGGAGGAGGACCGGGAGCAGCCCGCCGAGCAGCGGCATATACCACTGCCGAATCAGGGCCCGCGCCGGCCTCAAGCTTCCTCCACGTTGACCTCGACCCGGCTCTCGACCTCCTCGCGGGCGAGGAGCGCCGGCCAGTAGGCGACGATCTCCTGCGGCTTGGGCCGGCCCCCCGCGAAGCCGGTCACCCCGGGAGGCCCGGCGGTCACCAGCGGCGCGATCTCCTTGCCGAAGCGCTCCACCTTGGCCGATTCGCGGTCGCGCACGCCGAGCCGCAGCACCACCTCCGGCAGGTCGTCCGGCACCGGCAGGATGCCCGGCAGGCAGGCGCCGGTGCCCATCAGCTCGGTCTCGCGGTCCTCCGGCGCGAAGGTGACCCCCGCGCGCTCCAGCCGCTTCCAGACGATCTCCGCGGCCAGCTTCGCCTTCTCGATCGCCCGCGGGCCCGAGAGGGTGATCTGCCCCGAGGCCTTGTAGCCGGCGAGATAGGAGGCCGAGATCTTGAGGAACGGCGTGTTGGGCCGCCCCTGGATGCCGGAGACCGCCACCCGGTCCTTGCCCTCCTGCTTGAGGCGGATCGAGGTGAAGTCCGCCGTCACGTCCGGCGTGATGTAGCCCGTGGGATCGCTCATCTCGTAGACGAGCTGCTCGGCGACCGTGTCGACGGTCACCATGCCCCCCGTCCCCTCGTGCTTGGTGACCGTGAAGCGGCCGTCCTCGCCCGCCTCGACCACCGGATAGCCGACGTTCCAGAGGTCCGGCACCTCCCAGAAGCGGCTGAAGTTGCCGCCCGTGCACTGGGCGCCGCACTCGATGATGTGGCCGGCGATGGTGCCGGCGGCGAGCAGGTCCCAGTCCGCGGG
>DATAHG010000502.1:0-7732 GCA_036263295.1 Thermoanaerobaculia bacterium
GGACGATCCGCTCGTCGTCCCCTCCGACCGTGATGACCGAAGCCGAGCCTTCCAGCCACGGCCCATAGAGATCCGCCCACAGCCGGGGACCCGCGGCGAAGGTCCGGTGCCCGGCCGCCGCGGCGGCGGCGAAGATCCCGCCATCCTTTGCCCGGGAGCTGCGGAAATCCTCCAGGAACGAGACCGGCGGCGGCACCCGCCCCTCGGCCAGGGTGCGGATCCCCGCCACGGTCGAGGGGATGAGCGACTCCACCCGGGCGGTCCCCCGTCCCCCCTGGCGGGCCAGCCGGGCGAAGCACGGCATCCGGGCCGGATCGAACGCGAAATCGCGGCGCAGGCCGTCCACCACGAAGAGGAGGACGGTTTGGGCCACTGGAGACCCTGCCGGGGCGGCGGTCCGGACGGAGAAGCCGGACGGGGCTTCGGAGAACAGGCGCGGCCCCAGCGCGAGAACCAGGATCACCAGGACCAGAGCCGCCGAGTTGCCGGCCACGGCAACGCGCTGGATGCGCTCCAGCATGGTCAGGGCGGAGTAAGCGAGAGCTTCTTCGTGGAGTAAGTGCGGTCCTTCCAGCCGGCCGGCAGACCCAGGAGGTGGCGGCCCAGGGCATGGAACTGGAGAGCCAGGAACACCAGGATCCCCAGCGGATGGAGGAGCGCGCTGTCGAGCGGCTGCCGGAACCGGCGGACCGCCGCCAGCCGGGGCAGCCAGG
Organism: Thermoanaerobaculia bacterium; assembly: GCA_036263295.1. Classification (GTDB taxonomy): domain Bacteria; phylum Acidobacteriota; class Thermoanaerobaculia; order Multivoradales; family UBA5704; genus DATAHG01. The sequence continues at coordinate 714 of DATAHG010000502.1, forward strand.
CCGCCGCCGTCGCCAGAGCCGAAAGGAAGAGGAAGGCGGGGCTTCGGAAGCCGGGGTTTCCGGCCAGGGCCACGACCAGCAGCAGTGGGGGCAGCACCTGCCCGGCGAGGAGCAGAACGGTGACCGGGACGATCTTGCCCGGTGCCGCCACCCCGGCGACCGCGTTCTTGGCCAGGCCGCGCCAGACCTCCCCGGCGCCGTGGTACATCCGGCAGCACGCCACCGCCGTGGCGTCGAACAGATCGGTCCCGAGGCCGGCCCGGCGAAAGGCGCGCGGCAGGTCCAGCCCGTCATGCAGCGAGCCGGGGATGGCGGCGTGCCCCCCGGCCTGCTCGTAGGCGTCGCGGCGGGCCACGAAGAGCTGGCCGCAACCGGCGCCGTAGGACGGGTGGCGCGAGCGCCGCATCCAGCCCATGGGGAGAAAACCGAGGAGGACGAACTGAATCAGCGGGATCAGCAGCCGCTCCAGGAAAGTCACCGTCTCCTGGCGCGGCACCCCGCTCACCAGGCCGGCGCCGCTGGTCTGGAGGAAGCCGGCCGCCCGGGCCAGCCCGCCCGGAAGGAACCGGACGTCGGCGTCCTGGAAGACCAGGACCGGGAAGCGGGCGAGCCCGGCGAGGACCGCGCAGGCGTGCTGCTTGCCGCACCAGCCGGCCGGGAGCGCCGGGGCGAGGGCCAGGCGGACCCGCGGATCGCGCGCCGCGATCTGCGCCACGATCACGGCGGTGCGGTCGGTCGAGCCGTCGTCGAGCACCACGACCTCGATCTCCAGCCCGGTCGCTTCGGCGCTCTCCAGGGCGGCGACCACGGCCCCGCCGATCGCCCCCTCCTCGTTGCGGGCCGGGATCAGCACCGAAACGGCGGGGAGGGGAGCGGAGGGAATGGGGGGAGTCCGGTAGCGCCGGAGATTGCGGAAGAAGAGCTGTGCCGGGATCAGCGAGCAGAGTGCGGCCACGGCGGCCATGATCGTGAGGATCACGGAGTCCCCCTCCCGCCGCCCCGGCCGAGCCCGTGCTCGGGCCGGAAGCGCTCGCCGCGCAGCCCGGCGCGCAACCGCCGCCAGGCGTCGTAGACCCCGCCCACCCCGGCCGTGCCGCCGATCAGGGCCTCGAAGCGGTCCGGATCGCGGCTCAGCGCCTCGGCGGCCAGGGCGTCCTGGGTGGCGCCCAGGCGCTCTTCGAGGAGGGCGGTCCACTCCGCCGGCCCGCGCTTCCCGTCCAGGAAGACCGGCTCCCCGAAGCGCGCCAGCGCCTCCGGAAAGCGCTCATTCCAGAAGGGATACTCCAGGGCCAGGGGGAAGACCACGCCGTCGTCCAACCGGCTGGCCAGATGCCCGAGCCCGGACTGCAGGCGGACCGGCCGCTCGCGCGGATCGGCGAACCGGCCGCCGGCCGTGATCCAGAGCGCGGCGTCGGGCGCCGCCAGGACCCCCTCCGCCACGGACAGGAACCGGCGGGCGCCCCGCGCCGTGCCGGGCTCGATCCCGAAGAAACCGAGGCGCTCGAAGAAACGGTACTTGGCGAGCGCCGCCGACTCGATCGGGCTGAATTGACGCCGGTCCGGAAAGAGCCGGACCGCCAGGACCAGCCCCACCAGAGGGTCCCACCAGGAAGGGTGATTGAGGCAGACGATCACCGGCCGGCCCCGGGCCGCCTCCAGATCGGGGCGGCCCGCCCGGGACAGGCGCACGGCGTGGAAGTGCCGGGCGAGGTAGCGCTCCGCATAGATCCGGAACAGCCCCAGCATCCGGGGCGACCTCTTCTCCGGCACGCCCTCGCCCTTGGAGGTCATCACCCCCCGGCCACCTTCCGCATCGCCGCCGCCGGAGACACCCCCGCCGCCGCATCCTGGTGCAGCACGTCGGCGGCGATCCACCCCGACATCAGCACCATCGGCATGCCGGGCCCGGGGTGGGCGGCGCCCCCCGCCAGATAGAGCCCTTCGAGGTCGCGGCTGCGGTTCGCCGGCTTGAAGGCGCCGAGCATCCGGCCGTGGCTCGCCAGGCCGTAAATGGCGCCGTTCAGCACATGGTAGCGGTCGTGGATGTCCTGCGGCGTGAGGGCGGCCTCGGAGACGATGCGGCTCTCGATGTCGCGCAGGCCGGCGGTGCGGGCGAGCTTTTCCAGGATGGCCTCGCGGTAGGCGGGGAGCATCTTGGACCAGTCGTGGTGGGGCCGCAGATAGGGCGTATGGACCAGCACGTAGAGCGCCTCGCCCCCCTCCGGCGCCACCCCCGGTTCGGTGCGGGCCGGAGCGCAGACGTAGCAGGTCGGATCCGCCGCCGGCTCCCCCTGGCGGTAGATGGTGTCGAACTCCGCCGCGGGGTCCTCGGAGAAGATGAAATTGTGGTGCAGCAGGTGCGGGTAGGCGCGGTCGAGGCCGAGATAGAGCACCACCCCCGAGCACGCCGGCTCATAGGAGCGGCGGCGCTCGAACTTGCGGGCGGCCGGCTCGCCGGCCAGCAACTCGCGGTGGGTGCGCACCGAATCCGAGTTCGAGACCACCGCCGCCAGGGGCACGATCTCGCCGGAGTCGGTCACCACCCCGCTCGCCCGGCGGCCCTCGTGGGTGTCATCGGTGAGGATCTGGCGCACCCCGGTCCGGGTGCGGATCTCCACCCCGAGCTCGCCGGCCAGCCGGGCCAGCGCCTCGGGCACCGCCCGGGTGCCGCCCCTCGGATACCAGATCCCTTCGCCGGTCTGCATGTGGGCGATGCCGCACAGCACGGCGGGGGAGGCGTCCGGCGAGGAGCCGACGTACTGGGTGAAGTGGTCGAGCATCTGGGCCACCCGCCGCTCGGGCACGTGCTTGCGGACCGTGCCGGCCACCGTGCGGCCGAAGCGCAGGGCGAGGAGGTCCGACAGCACCGAGGCCTTGAACGTGGTGTTGGCGTCGAAGGTGTCGCGCACCGAGCCCACCGAGCGCCAGAAGAAATAGCGGTCCGAGATCGAGTGGAGGCGCTCAGCGATATCGAGAAAGCGCAGGTATCCGGCGTCGGCGCCCGAGCCCGGCGCGAAGGCGGCGAGCCGGGCGGTCATCTCCCGCGGGTCGGAGACCAGGTCGAGGGCGGTGCCGTCCTCGAAAAAGCAGCGCCACTGGGGGTCGAGGACGACGAGGTCCAGGTAGTCCCGCACGTCGCGCCCGGCCTCGGCGAAGATCCGCGTCAGCACCGACGGCATGGTGAGGATGGTCGGCCCCATGTCGAAGCGGAAGCCGTCCTGGTGGAGGACGGCGGCCTTGCCGCCCACCCAGTCGTTGCGTTCGAACAGCACGACCCGGTGGCCGCGGGCGGCCAGGGTCACCGCCGCGGCGAGCCCTCCCAGCCCGGCTCCGATCACGCCGATCTTGTCGGTTCTATCCATGTGAGTTCCCCTTTCGCCGGGAAGACAACGGCCGCCGGGCGGCGGCCCGCAAGAGTCGAAGGAGGCCGCGCAGGCGGGGAGCGATCCCGGCGCCGTGGACGGCGGCCAGATAGCCGCGGAACAGCTCGCTGTCTCCGGGGCCGGGCTGCGGCTCGTCGAGATGGGGCAGGAAACGGCCGCGCCGCACCGCCACGGCCTGCACGGCGGTCATCTCCAGGAGCCCCTCGGCGCCGCGGGTGACCCCGAAGCCGCTCTCCCCCAGGCCGCCGAACGGCAGCCGCGGATCGGCGGTGGGGACGATCACGTCGTTGACCAGCACCACCCCGGCCCGCACCCGGTCCGCCGCCGCCCGCGCCGCCGCCTCGGGGCCGAACACCGAGGCGCCGAGGGCGTAGGGGCAGAGCGCGGCGTGCTCCAGGGCCTCGTCGAGATCCCCCACCGGCACCAGCGACACCACCGGCGCGAAGAGGTCCTCCCGCAGGAGCGGGGCGGACGGCGGGACGTCGGCCAGGACCAGCGGCTGGAAGCGGTCGCCGGCATCCCGGCCGGGGACGGCGGAGAAGCCGCCGGTCGACCTGCGGGCGCCGCCCTGGAGGGCGCCGTCCACCAGAGGTCCGAGGCGCTCGGTGGTCTCCTCCCGCAGGGGGACCGCCGGCAGGCGGCCGGCCTCCTCCTCCAGCCGGCGCTCCAGGCCGGCCGCGAGCCCCCGTGGCACGAAAATCCGGCGCGGCGCGATGCAGGTGGCCCCGCCGTTGAGACGGAGGCTGAAGGCCACGGCGCGCGCCACGCGGTCGAGGTCCGCCGCCGTCGCCTCGGGGAGCACGAACAGCGCGTCGCAGCCCGACAGCTCCATCGTGGCCGGGATCAGCCGCGGGGCGAGGTCGGCCAGGACCTGCCGGCCGGTCGCCGCCGACCCGGTGAGGAAGACCTTGTCGGGACCGGCGGCCAGGGCCGCCCGGCCCGCCTCCGGGTCCTCGGGGAGGACGCGGAGCAGCCGCGGATCGAGGCCGGCCCCCACGGCGAGAGCGGCGAAGGCGCGCGCCGCGTTCAGGCCGCCCCGCCCCGGCTTCCAGATCACGGCATTCCCGGCGGCGAGAGCCTGGAGCGCCTGCACGCCGGGCAGGAAGAGCGGATAGTTGGTCGGCGCCAGGATCAGCACCAGGCCGAGAGGGAGCCGGCGCACCTCGGTCTCGACCCCGCCGAGCCAGGCCGGCCGCCCCGCGGAGCCCAGGAAGCGGGGCGCCAGGATCCGCGGCGCCTCGCGCTCCAGAAAGCGGCAGGCCTCGGCCAGGGGGAGCACCTCGGAGGTCAGCACCTCCCCGTCCGGGCGGAGACCGGCCGCCGCCGGAACCAGCGCCGAAGGATCGGCCGCGATCCGGCGCCGCAGGGCGCGCAAGACCGCGAGGCGGCGGGCCAGCGGCTCTGCCGCCCAGTCCACCTGCGCCCGGCGCGCCAGCGCCGCCTCGCGGCCGACCCAATCCGTCAGCGCCGCGGCCGCATCCCACGACCCCGGAGGGGCGGGGAAGGGGGAGGCGGTCTCCAGGGAGAAGGCGGGGCTGCTCATGATCCGCTCAGACCGCCTCCGCCCAGGGCTCGGCCTCGGTCTCCTCCAGGGGCCGCGCGGTCCGGGGCACCCACTGCGCGCCGAAGCCGAGGTCGCGCAGCAGCAGGCGCGAGCTGATCAGGGCCGACTGGAAGATCACCGGCAGACCGCTCCCCGGGTGGGTGCCGCCGCCGACCAGGTACATCCCGTCCACGTCCTCGAAGCGGTTGCGCGGCCGGAAGTGGAGCATCTGGCCCAGGTTGTGGGCGAGATTGAAGGTGGCGCCGCGGTGGATCTCGAACCCCTCGTCCCAGTCCTGCGGCGTGAGGACCCTCTCGTAGCGGATCCGCTCCTCCACCCCGCCGAGACCGATGCTCTCCAGCTTGGAGAGGGCGAGCGCCCGGTAGCGGTCGCGCTCGCGCCGCCAGTCCACATTGGGGTGCTGGTGGGTGACCGGGACCAGCACATAGAGGGTGCTCATCCCCCGCGGCGCCAGGGTGGAGTCCGTCACCCCCGGATTCTGGACATAGAACGACGGATCGTCGGAAAGCACGTGCCGGTTCTCGATTTCGTCCAGGTTCCGTTCATAATTCTTGGAGATGTAGATGGTGTGGTGCGGCACGTCCTCGTAGAGCCCCTCGACGCCCAGGTAAAGCATGAACGTCGAGCAGGAGAACTTCTTCTTCTCCAGGCGGCGGTCGGTCCAGCGGCGGCGCAGATGGTCAGGCACCAGGCGGGTCATGGCGCGGGCGAAGTCGGCGTTGACCACCATGGCGTCGGAGCGGTAGACCCCCTGGTCGGTGCGCGCCCCGACGGCGCGCCGTCCCTCGAAGAGGATCTCCCGCACCGGCTCGCCGAGGCGGATGTCCACCCCCAGCTCGCGGGCGACGCGGGCCATGGCCGTGCTGATGGCGCCGCAGCCGCCGATCGGGTGGAAGACCCCGTACTCGTACTCCAGGTAGGAGAGGATCGAGAACAGGCTGGGGCAGCGGAACGGCGACATCCCGAGATACTTGGACTGGAACGAGAAAGCCAGGCGGATCCGCGGGTCCGCGAAATAGGAGGCGAGATCGCGCTCCAGCGAGCGCCAGGGCTTGATGACCGGCAGGAGCTTGAGGATCTCGGGGCTGAGGACGTCCTTCCAGCCCAGGAAGGGCGCCTCGATGCAGGGGCGGAAGCGCTCGAACTTCTCGCGGTTTCCCTCGAGGAAGCGGCGGAACGCCGGGCCGTCCTGCGGCGACAGGGCGCTCACCGCGCGCTCCATCTTCTCCACGTCGGGGGTCGCCAGGATCTCGCCGCCGCCGCCGAACGCCAGGCGGTACTGGGGATCGAGGCGCACCATCGGGACCTCGCGGCCGAGGTCGAACCCCACCGCCGAGAAGATGTCCCGCAGCACCTGGGGGTAGAGGAAGAAAGTCGGGCCGGCGTCGAAGCGAAAGCCGGCCGCTTCCAGAGTCGTCGTCCGGCCGCCCACGTGCGGCTGCCGCTCCAGCACCGTCACCTTCATCCCGGCACCCGCCAGCAGCATGGCGGTGGCGAGCCCCCCCGGCCCCGCTCCGATCACTGTAACCCGATCTCGCATGCTCAACTCCTCTCGCTCGTCACGCCAGGCAGACTAACGTCTTGTCCATATCTTGTCAAGATTTGGTCAGGCAAGAGCTCTGGGATGTTGGACAGCGAGCTGGAGCGGGAAAGACCCTCGGGAAGAACGTGACGACCTAAGGAGAGACCCTGACGAATCAATGCCACGTTGCGACAAAGCATCCGCGTTTCGTCGCGATCCTTCGAGGAGTTGCTGCGGAGTCTCTACGCGTTGCGACGATCTCTGCTCATCGCTCATCTCGTCACTTTCTCTGGGCGTGTCGTCACGATGTCTCGCCACTTTGTCACTTCGCGGCCCCGTGTGGTTACGGTGTCTTGCCGTGTTGTCACGGAGCGGGCTCATTCCGTCAGGTTCGGTCTCCGCTCCTTGGCGACATCGCCCCATGTCGTGACGGAGTCTCCCGGAGTCGTCACGGCTTCTCTCCACTGGGTCACGCCGCATCCCGGAGTCGTCACGGAATGGCGAGACGTCTTCCCGTTCTCTGGATCGGTCGTCACGGAATACCGGCGCT
>DATAHG010000503.1:0-2941 GCA_036263295.1 Thermoanaerobaculia bacterium
CGGCTGCGCAGCCCCAGGCCGCCGCCTGCCTGGGCGAGGCCGAGGGGGGAGAACTGCCATTCGAGATGCGTGATGCCCAATGGTTGGAAAAGCGATTCTTTTGCAAATTCGGGGAGGGGTTTCTTGACGGCCTTCTGGAGCACGGCGCCGAGGGTGGTGACGCCGGCGGTGCAGTAGCTGAAGCTGCGTCCGTAGGGAGAGTCCTGCGGCTTCGGGGTCCAGGCGGGGAAGCCGCGGATGGGCAGGCCGAGATAGAACTGGACCCAGTCCTCGATCAGATACATGCGCTCTTCGTTGCCGCGCGACCACTGATTCCAATCGTCGCATTCCATCAGCGAGCTCATGGTGAGCAGATCCTCGACGGTGATTTTCGCCTTGCGCGGGTCGGGATTATCGAAAGGTTTCTTGTCCACCAAGAAGGGCAGGATCGGTGCGCTGGCTCCGGAGAGCTTGTGCTGGTCGATCGCGATGCCGGCAAGGATGCCGGCGACGGTTTTGGTGGCCGAACGGGTGTTGCGCAGGGCATCGGCTCCGGTTGTTTCGGTGACGGTGTCGAAGTAGGTCTCGTAGACGAGCTGGCCGTCCTGCGCAATCAGGATGCTGGTGATGTCCTTGAAGTCTCCGGCGCGGATGGCCTTCGTCATCGCTTCGAGGCGGGCCGGTGACGGCGGCGCGGCGGCCTGGAGGGCGGCGGCGGCGAGGAAGAGGAGGAGGGCGAGGGGGAATCGGCGTTTCATGGGCGACATCGTACGGCCGGATCTCTCCGGCCGTCTTGTAGGAAACAAACCTGGGAGCGTCCCTCGCCTACTCCCGCGCCAGCACCTCGCCGCGGGCGTTGACCAGGGCCCGCTTCGGCTTCTTGGGGAGCTCCATCTTGACGTCCACCGACTGGCTCGACGTGCCGACCATGGGGACCATGCCGACGCGGGCTTTCTCGCCCTTGTCGAATTCGACGTAGATCGGCACGAGGACGCGGAAGGTGGGGGAGACGCCTTCCTGTTTGATCGTGCCGGTGATGCGCCAGGCGTTGCCGTCCGGCTTCACGGCGAGGTCCGATGCATAGTGCGGCAGCTCGGTGCCGTAGACCCATTGCTGGAAAAACCAGTCCATCTTGCCGTCGCCGGTGGCGTTCATCGCCGGCACCATGTGGCGCTCCACGACCTTCTGGAAGTCGGCGGTGGTGGCGAGCTTGCCGCCATAGGTGGAGGTGAAGTCCTTCATCATGGCGATGAAGCGCTCGTCGGGATTCTTCGCGCCCGGGTCCAGCATCAGGACGTGCAGCATGTGGAGGACGTAGCCTCCCTTGGAATAGATCATCGCCTGGTAGGCGCTCGGCGTGCGGGCGGTGGAGAGACGCCAGCCCTGGCTGATCGGCCCGGCCTGGTCGTGGGCCATGGAGTTGCCAGGGTATTTCGCGAAGATGCGCTTGCGCGCGTCGTGCCAGAAGTCGGCGTAGGCCCCCAAGCCCTGGGTGTGCTGCAAGACGAGGGCGGCCGAGAATTCCGAAAAGCCTTCCTCCAGCCACTGATCGCGATAGGTCGCGGCGCCGACCAGGTGCCCCCACCACTGGTGGGCGAACTCGTGATAGCCCACGCTCTCGATGAAATCCTGCAGGCCCCCCAGCCCGACCGCCTGCCGCTGCGTGCCGGTCATGAAGGCCGTGTAGGGCATGAAGATCAGCGAGGGCCACGACTGGCCGAAGAACATCTGCGCCTGCTGGGTGATCGCCACCTGGGTTTGCGGCAGGGGGCCGAAATAGGTGTGATAGATCCGGGCCGAATTGAGGCCGTCCACGGCCGCGCTGTCGGCCAGCTTGGCGCCGGAGATCAGGCCCGCCTCTTCGCCGAAATTCGGGTGGTCGGTACCGGTGAAGACCGCCACCTGCATGCCGCTCACGTCGTCCTTGCGATCGTATTCCTTGAAGCTGCCGTAGTTGAAGCCGGCGACCTGGACGGGGCTGTCGGTCTTCCAGACGGAGATCTTCTGCTTGCCCTCGGTCCGCTCTTCGACCTTGCGCCCCACCGAGATCACGTCGAGGCGGGCGGGGATGCGATAGGTCAGATCGAAGGTCGCCGTATCGGAAAAGATGCCGAGGTTGGGGTACCAGCTCTCGCGGGCCATGACCGCGTAGGTGTTGCCGTCGACTCCGATCAGCACCTCGTTTCCCTTGTAGGCGAGGCGCAGCCGGACGGTCGCGTTTCTGGGCAGGGGCTCGGGAAAGATGACGGCGGCGTCGGCGTCCTCCTTGTCGTCTTCCTGGACCCAGGCGAGCGGCTTCCAGGCGGGCTCGGCGCCGGCCGTCTCGACGGCATAGGAAGCCTCGCCGATGCGGAGCTTCGACATCAGGTAAACCGGCAGCACGCGCAGGCCCTCCACCCGCGGCTGGAAGCGGACCGTGGTCCGGCCGACGATGTCGGCGTCTCTTTCGACCGTGGTCTCGATCGAATAATCGAGCGCGTCGGCGAGCCGCTTTTCGGGGGTGGGCTGGTGGCGCGTCACCTCGTCCTTGCGGTCGCAGAGGTACCAGACTCCGGCCTTGTCGGAGGTGCCGGCCACCCAGAAGACGGTGTCCTCGCCGCCCAGGCGCGAGGAGATGCGCAGGGCCTCGACGCCGTCCGGATCGACCGCGGCGAGCGCGGGCGGGGTCTTGCGGCCGTTGACCAGGGCGACGAAGACACCGTCGGTGCGCCCCGGCGTGTTGAGCAGGTCTTCGAGGATCCGCAACTGGAAGTTGGCCCGGAAAACCTTTCTCTGCCGTTTGAGCCATTCGTCGTAGACGCCGGCCGCGCGGGCGTCGGGTGAACCGGTCTGGACCGCCGCATGGCGCTCGAGCTCGGCCAGGGTGTCGTCGGTGAACAGGAGGAGGAGGTCCTCGAAGTTGTCGGTCAGCAGCTCGAAGCGGTCGTTCGCCCCGGCGCCGGAGGCCAGGGCGAGCTGGCGC
>DATAHG010000504.1:0-2461 GCA_036263295.1 Thermoanaerobaculia bacterium
TTCCCGCTGTCGAGCGGACTGCTTACCGGCAAATACCGCAAGGGGCAGCCGGTGCCGTCCGGCAGCCGCCTGGGCGAGGGCCGCTACAGCCGGTTGCTCAACGACGAGAACCTCGACAAGGTGGAAAAGCTGATCGCCTTCACCGAATCCCGCGGTCACACCCTCCTGGAGCTGGCGTTCTCCTGGCTGCTCGCCCGGCCGGCCGTGGCCTCGGTGATCGCCGGGGCCACCTCGGTCCGCCAGATCCACTCCAACCTCGCTGCCGCGGGTTGGCGCCTGACGGCTGAGGAGATGGCCGAGATCGACCGGATCGTGCCGGCGGAGACGGCGGTTCCCGCCTGAAAAAGGTGCCCTCCGGGCATCTTGCCGCGGTGCGGCTTGAGGAAGTCTCAATAGAGTATTGAGACTTCCTCAAGTTTCGCGTTCTGATGAAGTTCTGCCCTGCAATGTTCTGATTCGTTTCGGGCCGGGAAGAAGCGCCGTGTCGGCGCGCCGCGCCGTCGCGTCCATGAATCAAATCCGCCTTCGATCTCCCGCCCGACCGAACTGTCCCACAAAAAAAGTTTGACTCTGAAAAGCCGGCCTTCCAGAATATTTCCGCATTGAGGTAGCGCTCCCTCGGCAAAGCAGCCTGACAGTTGAGAACCAATCTTTCCCTCTGCCATGCCGGCAGCAGGGTCACGATCCAGGTGTGCCCGGGCGGTGCCGCGGCATGCCAGGATGAAAGGAGATGGCGCATGCAGAAACCCGTTGCGAAGCTCGCGGATTTCGTCAAGGAGGGCAACCGTCTCGTCGGCGCCGTTCGCGCCAACGCCGCCAGCCTGCCTCACCTCCAGGTCCCGGTCGAAACCCTGGAGGCGCTCCTCTCGTCGCTCGATGAGCTCGTCATCCAGCAGGGCACCTTGCAGGCGAACAAGCAGGAGGTCTCGGGGCAGATCCGCGCCACGCTGGACGACGGGCTCCGCCACCTGACCTTCGTTCGGAAAGGAGTCCGCGCGCAGTTCGGGCCCCGCAGTGAAAGACTCGTCGAGTTCGGGCTGCAGCCGTTCCGCGGCCGGTCTCGCCGCACCGAGACCGTGAAACCGCCGGTCCCCGTGGTCGAAGACTCCAACCCCGCCTGATCGTTCTCCGGGGAGGGCGGCGGTTCCCCGCCCTCCCCGCCTTTTCTCCCAGCATCGCGGGAAGTTTTCCCGGCCGCTGCGGAAAAGTCAGACGCCCCTCCTGAATTTTCAGGAGCCTCGCGGAAGTTTTCTCCAGGCTCCCAAAGTTTTCTCCCGGCTCCGGAAGTTTTCCCGGGCGCCCGGGAAAACTTCGCGGCCTCTCCTGAAAAATCAGGCGCCGCGCGGAATTCTCCGTCGTCTCAAAAAAGTTTTCCGCGGCGCCGGAGAAAACTCAGGAGGTCCGCCTGAAAATCAAGGAGCCTCACGGAAGTTTTCCCCGCGGCCCGGAAGTTTTCCGCGGCGCCAGGAAAAACTCAGGAGCGGCTCCTGAAAAATCAGGAGGCCCGCCGAAGTTTTCCCGGCGCTCGGGAAGTTTTCCCCGGCCGCGCGGAAAAATCAGGAGGCTCGCCTGAAAACTCAGGAGCCGCGCGGAAGTTTTCCCCGCGCCCCCGGTCAAGAGAACGTCCCCTCGAAGATTCCGGCCGGCGGCACCGCATACAGCGGGCTCAGGTCTGAAATAGAATCTTCGGACAGAGCACTCTTTTCCGGATCCCTGGAAAGCCGACAGCCTCCAGGATCCCCCATCCCTTCGAGGAGTACCCCTTGATCCAAGCCCGCCCGCACGTCGTCCCTCTCGTCATCCTTGCGTCTCTCCTGGCGCTTTCCGGCCGGCCGGCTCATGCCGTGGACGGCCGCACCGCCTATCTGGTCCGCGATCTCGATCCGGGCGAGGCGTACGAGAGCACGATCGCGCTGGACCCCGTCGCCACCCTCGGCAACCGGGTCCTCCTGACCGCGGGCGATCCGGCGAGCGGCAGCGAGCTCTGGGTGACCGACGGCACCGGGGTGGGCACGCGCCTGCTGGTCGACGCCTGCCCGGGGTCCTGCTCCTCGGTGATCCGGGTCCTCGGCACCCTGGGGGGAAAGACGATCTGGGCGGCGGCGCCCACGGATCGTTTCGGCTCGGCGAGCCGCTCCTGGCGCCTCTGGATCACCGATGGCACCCGCGCCGGCACGCGCCCGCTCACCGAGCCGGGAGCGCTGCCGGACGATCCGGAAGAGGAGACTTTCGCCTTCGCCGGTGGCCGCCTCTACTTCGCCGGCTGCACCACGGCCGACTCGTGCGGGCTCTGGACGACCGACGGAACGCCGGAAGGGACCGGGCCGGTTCCCGGCCTCGCCAGCACGCACGGCCGGCCCAGCCAGTTGACGGCGGTCGGCGACCGGGTCTTCTTCAACGCCTTCAACGAGCTCTGGGTGAGCGACGGCAGCGGGCCCGGCTCGGTCCGCCTCAAGTCCTT
>DATAHG010000505.1:0-4140 GCA_036263295.1 Thermoanaerobaculia bacterium
CCCCGCCGCCCGGAGCTGCGCGGCCCGCTCCAGCGTCCCCGCCGCCCGCTCCAACCCGTGGCGGCGGACCACCTCCCACAGGGCCGGGACCTGCGCCGCGTCGAGGTTCGCCAGGTAGTAGGCGTTGGCGGCGCCGAGGAAGGCGGCGCGCAGGAGCTTGGTGGCATCGAGATTCCCGATCTCGTCCTTGTGGGTATGGATGTAGCGGTCCGGCCAATCGTTCAGATAGATCGCCGGCACCCGCCACGAGCCCTCGGTCCAGACCTCGTGATCGCTCCCCTCGGTGAAGTCCACGAAGGCGGCCTGAAGCGGCTGCTTCGAGCCCTCGGGATCGACCAGCGGATAAAACGCCGCCGCGTTGCCGGCGGCGTAGCTGTCCGACTGCGTGTTGACGAAGCGGCCGAATTCCATCGCCACGTCGTTCACGACTGTCGGCAGGCTGCGCGGCGTGCGGGTGACGTGGAAGACGGCCTTGGTGATCTCGGCGTCGCCGCCCACCATGTCCATGTGGATCACGGCCTTGGCGCGCGCCGCGATCTCGGGGCGGGCGTTGAGGATCGAGATCGTCCCCTCGATCTCCGGCGGCCAGATCCAGCGGATCGTGCGCTTCGGCGCCGGGATCCGCCCCTCGCGGACCAGCTTGGCGAGGGTCCGCGCTGCCTCCAGGATCGCCGAGCAGCCGCTCGCGTTGTCGTTCGCCCCGGGCCGCTGGTGGTCGAGGTGACAGGAGAGGACGATCTCCTCCTGGCCGAGCGCCGGGTCGGTCCCCGGCAGGACCGCGGTCACGATGTCGTAGCTCCCCGGGTGCTGGCCGGCGCGGACGCTCGCCCGCAGATGGACCGGCTTGCCGCCGCGCAGCCGCTCCTGCCAGGCGCGGGCCTGCTGGAGCGACACCATGAACCCGAACGTTTCGGGGGCCGGGAAGGTCCCCATGTGCCCCCAGCGCACCAGGGTCTCGTCCTCGCGCCACCAGCCGGTTACCTGGTTGGGGGCGTAGGAGACGATCCCGGCCGCGCCGAAGCGCTTGACCGCGAGAGGGAGGACGGCGCTGGGCTGCGAGGAGGTCAGCACCAGCCGGCCGCGCACGTCCTTGCCCGATTTTTCGGATAAATAATCGGACTCCGCCGTACCGGCGCCGACGTCCACCAGCTCGGCGCTGACCTCGCCGCCCGCGCTGTCCTGCGCGAGCACGACCGGCCGGGCCTCCAGCGAGGCGATCCGCCGGGCGTCGGTCCACTGGCCGTCCTTCTCCTCCTGCTCCCAGAGCTCGGCGAAATCGGCGTCCCACGCCGGCCGCGAGCGTTGCGTACCGTAAAAAACCTTGCCATCCGCCGGCAGCGAGATCACCTCGGTCTGCAGCCCGTACTCCCGGGCGCGGTCGCGGATGCGGTCCGCCGCGGCCCGGAAGCCGCGCGAGCCGCGCTGGCGATGAAACAGCGTGAGGTCCTGCGCCGTGCGTTTCGCCGCCGTGCCGGAGACCTCGGCGGCGAGAGCCCGCACGGTGGCCTCCGGGAGCAGCGGCGGCGGCCCCGGAGGGGGGCCGCCCTGCGCCCGCGCGCCTGCTCCGCAGGCCAGGCCGGTCAGCATCGTCAAAGCAAGGCGAAACTTCCGGACCGGCCCGCGCATCGGGCGCCCTCCCCTACTTCCCCGCCGGCACGTAGACCGGCGGCAGGTCGAGGCTGCGGGCCTGCTGGTTGAGCGACGCGAGGTCCGACGTCACCAGCCGGTCGAGGTCCGCCTCGTAGCCGGCCAGCTCCTTCTCCGCCGCCGCATAGAAATCTTTCATTCCCTGCGTCGGAGCGCCGTCGCCGCTCTTCGCCGTGTCATACAGGAACGCCCACTGCGAGTAGAGCTTGGCGCCCCCCGGCTGGGCGAGAATGTCGTAGACGATCTTGGCCTGCGGGTTGTGGAGCTGCGCCTCCAGGGCGTCGAGCTTGGCGATCAGCGGCTTGCTCGCGTCGATCAGCGGCTTCGCCTTGGGATCCGACTGGAGCAGATCGTTGCGGTCGGCGAGCTGGCGCCGGATCGTGCGCAGGCGATTGACCGCCCGGGTGTTGCGGGAGACCGCGTCGCGCACCTGCAGCGAGAAGCGGAGCTGCTCCGCGAGATCGGCGTCCGAGACCTGCACCCGCGGGTCCTGCACCAGCTTGAGCGGCGCCGTCTCGGTCTTGCCGTCCACCGTGAGGCGGACCGTGTAGTTGCCGGGCAGGGCGCGCGGCCCCTCCGACGGATCGCCCGAGTCGAGGATGCCGCCCTGGATCATCTCGGCGCCGGTCCAGGTCAGGTCCCACACCGCGCGCTGGACGCCCGGCTCCTTGGACAGGGCCGCCTCCTTGAGGGCCTCCTCCTCTTCCTTCAGATATTCGGTGCTGCCGTTGGGCTTGCCCGGCTGGCTGCTGAGCCGCTTCACGAGCTGCCCCTGGGCATCGAGGACCTCGATCGTCACATCCCCCTTGGGCGCGCTCTTCAGCCAGTAGAAGAGGCTCGCGCCGCGCGCCGGATTGGCGCCGCCGAACATCTCGTCCACGCTGCCGTTGTAGCTCCACCGCCTCGCCTCCGGCGGCGCGAAAAGGTGGACATTGGCTTTCTGGACGTCCGGCGTGATCTCGCGCAGCACCGACAGGTCGTCGAAGATCCACATCGAGCGGCCGTGCGTGGCGAGCACCAGGCTGTCATCCTTGATCGCGAGGTCGTGGACGGCCACGGTCGGCAGATTGAGCTTGAGCCGCCGCCAGGTCGCCCCGCCGTCGCGCGAATAGGAGACGCCCCGCTCGGTCGCCAGATAGAGCAGGTCCTTCTTGACCGGGTCCTCATGGACGGCGTGCAGGTAGACGTCCTGCGGCAGCTTGCCGTCGAGGCGCCGCCAGGAGCGGCCGAAGTCCGTGGTCTTCCAGAGATAGGGGCGGGTATCGTCGAGCCGGTGGGCATCGACGGTGACGTAGGCGGTGCCGGCGTCGAAGCGCGAAGGCTCGATCATGCTGACCGTCCCCCACTTCGGGAAGCCGGACATCGCGTCCGTGACCTCGGTCCAGTTGGCGCCGCCGTTGCGGGTGACGTGGACGCGGCCGTCATCGGTGCCGGCCCAGATCAAACCTTTCTGAAGCGGCGACTCGGCCACCACGAAAATCGTGCAATAGGTCTCGACCCCGGTGTTGTCGCCGGTGATCGGTCCGCCGGACCACTTCTGCTTGGATTTGTCGTTGGTGGTGAGATCGGGACTGATCACCTTCCAGGTCTGGCCGCCGTCGTCGGTGCGGAAGAGCACGTTGCCGCCGTGATACATCACCTTGGGATCGTGCGGCGACACCGCGATCGGCGCGGTCCACTGGAAGCGGTAGCGCATGTCCTCGCCGCCATGGCCGGACGGGTTGTAAGGCCACACGGAAACATTGCGCTGCTGGCGCGTGCGGTGATCGTAGCGCGTGAAAATGCCGCCGTACTCGCCGGCATAGACGATATTGGGATCGGAGGGATCGGACACCACCCAGCCGGCCTCGCCGCCGCCGACGGTGTACCAGTCGCTGTTGAGCACACCGCCGCGGGCCAGGCTGTTGCTCGGTCCCTGCGCGGTGCCGATATCCTGCAGCGCCCCGGCGACCCGGAACGGCACCCGGTTGTCGACCGACACATGGTAGAACTGGCCGATCGGCAGCGGCGGCGTGAACCAGGACTCGCCGCCGTCGGTCGAAAGGTGAACGCCGCCGTCATCCGCCACCGCGATGCGCCGCGGGTTCTTCGGGTCGATCCAGACATCGTGATTGTCGCCGTGCGGCATCCCTTCGACGTGCGTGAAGGTCTTGCCGCCGTCGATGCTCTTGAGCTGCGGCACCTGCGGCACCCAGATCTCCTCCGGATTGGCGGGGTTGACTGTCAACACCGTGTAATACCAGGCGCGCTGGCGCAGCTCGCGGCTGTCGCTCGCGAGGGTCCAGGACTCGCCGCCGTCATCCGACCGGAACAGGCCGCCCTTCTCCGCCTCGATCAGGGCATAGACCCGGCGGCTGTCGGACGGCGCCACCGCCACGCCGACCTTGCCCCAGATCCCTTCCGGCAGGCCCTTTTCCTTGTCGAGCTGCTTCCAGGTATCGCCGCCGTCGCGCGACACATAGAGGCCGCTGCCCGGCCCGCCGCTGGTCAGCT
>DATAHG010000506.1:0-4534 GCA_036263295.1 Thermoanaerobaculia bacterium
ACGATCGACGCCGCCAAGACGATCGATCGCATTGTCGGCGTCTTTCCGAAAGACCAGGAGCCGCAGATCCGCACGCGCTTCGCCCAGTCGTTCCGCTATGTCATCTCGCAGCGCCTCATCCCGAAAGTCGGCAGCGGCCGCGTCGCGGTGCTGGAGATTCTCAAATCGACGATGCGCACCCGCGACTACATCCTCAAGGGGGAAGGGGAGGGGCGCTCATTGATCGACGCCATGCACGACGGCAGCATCGACGGGATGCAGACCTTCGACGACCAGCTCGAAAAGCTGTGGAGCGCGGGCGTCGTCGCCAAGGACACCGCGCTCGCCTACGCCTCGAACGCCACCAATCTGGCTCTGCGGATGGCCGATCCGGCCGCCCCGGAAGAGTCGAAGCTCCAATTCATCCAGCCGGACGACGATCTCGTCATCCTGGAGGAGTAGCCGTGATCCGAATCGTTTGCAGCTCCTGCCAGAAACCGATGTCGATCGACGAGGAGAAGCTCCCCATGCGGGAGGTGAGCTTCCCTTGCCCCTCCTGCAAGGCCCGGCTTACGGTAGACCGCCGCGCCTTTGCTCCCCCTACCGCGGCATCGGCCCCCACCGCCACCGGAGAGCCGGCCGCCCTGCCGCCCGACGAGCCGATGGACGACGATCTGCGCGCCAAGGCCCTGATCGTCGGAACCGAGACGCCCGTGCTGCAGAAGGCCGCCTGGAGCCTGGGTTATCAGCCGCTCCATTTTCCGACTGTCGAGGCCGCTCGCGACTTCTTCGTCCAGGAGCATCCGGCGGTGGTCTTCCTGAGCCCTTCCCAACTCACCCAGCCGCCCCTGGAGGAGCTGCAGCCGATCCTCTCGGTGAGCCCGGCGGACCGCCGCAAGGGTTTTTTCATCCTGGTGGCGGAGCAGCTCAAGACCTTCGACGGCACCGCGGCATTCCTGTATGGCGTCAACCTGGTGGTGGCGAGCCGCGACCTGGGAGCGATCCGTCGTATCTACAACGAGGCGGAGGCCCATCATCAGAAGATGTATCAGACCTTCCGGGCCGTGACGGAGCGCCTGGGGGCCTGAGCGGCCTGCGCGGGGAAACCCGGCGGCTTTGTTACAATAGCGATCATGCGCCCCTCCCAGGCAGTCCTGGCGCTGACAGCCCTTCTCCTGTTCGCGGACCGGGGTGTAGCCGCGCCGCCCCCCTCCGTTCCCGGCGCCTTTGCCCTTCTGAAGCAGGTCCGTCAGACCTATTCGAATCTGCGGTCCTATCAGGATCACGGCGAGATCGAGGTCGTCCGCACCGGGACGGCCGAGATCGAGCGGCACGCCTTCGACCTGGCCATGAGCCGCGAGGATGGCGGCTACCGCTTCGCGCTTCAGAGCCAGTCGGCCCCCGGCCGTTTCTGGGTGGTCTCGCGGCTCCTGGAGCGGCCCCAGGTTCTGCGCAACGGGATGGAGAAGCCCCGCCCGGCCCTCTCGCTGGCCGCCGAGGTGGTGGCGAGCTTCGGCGAGGGGGCGCAGGACGCATTGGTCGTGCCGCTTCTCCTGGCTGGCGACAAGGGCGCCCTCGCCGATCCCGAGGCGGCCACGGTGGAAGGCCCGGAATCATGCGGGGGCGGCGGGGAAGGCGAATGCTGGATTCTGGTGCTCGCCCGCGAGGGCGATCTGGAGTCGCGCCTCTGGGTGGACCGGAAAACCCTTCTGATTCAGCAGGTCGAGACGCGGCTGCCCGCCAGCGCCCGGCGCTCGCGCGTCCGCGTCCTCCATGAAAAGGTTTCGATCGACCAGCCGGTGGCGACGGCCGACCTGGCTTTGGAGCCGCCCGCTTCGGTCGAGTGGCCCGAAGCGGTGGCGATCTCCTCGCGGCAGAAACCGGCCGATCCTTCCCGTCCGGATCTCGATCATCTCAATCCCGACGAAGTCTTCCAGGCCGAGATCACGGTCTCCCTGGCCACGGTGGTGGTGCGCGTCCTCGGCCCGGACGGTAAGCCCCTGGTGGGGCTCCGGCCGGAGGACTTCCGGGTCCGCATGGGCAAGAAGGAGATCCCGGTCGTCGCCGTGGACTGGACGACCCGGGCCACGGCCAACGAGGAATCGGTCGCCGAGCCTGTGGAGCCGGTTCCGGCGCGTCCGGCTGAACCGCTTCCCGCCGTCGAGCCCTCCACGCCCGGCAAGTGGGTGCTGTTCTTCGTCCAGGCCGACCTGGAGCCGCTCCGGATCAAGGGGCAGATGAATCTGCTCCCGATGGTCCGCAAATTCCTCGACACCCTGGACCCCGGCGACCGGCTCGCCATGGTCTCCTACGACTCCCACTTGCGCCTGCGCCTGGACTGGACCGGCAGCCGCGACGCGGTCTACGACGCGCTGCGCCAGGCGGTGCGGTTCGGGGGCGACTTCGCTCTGGACGGCGACGGCTCGGTCCGCGACTCGATGAAAGATCTCCTGGATCTGGACGCCGCGAAGCGGGCCGCCAGCCCGGAAAAGGCCTTGGTCGTCACCGCCGACGCGCTTTCCCGCCTGCCGGGAGAAAAGGTTGTGGTCTACGTGGGCTGGGGGCTGGGCCGCTACACGCCCGAAGGGGTCAAGATCACCCAGACGTTCAAGGATGCCGTGAAAGCGCTCCGGCAGGCCCAGGCCACCGTCTTCGTGCTGGATATCACGGCGGCCGACTATCACTCGCTGGAGGTCGGCCTGCAGGCGGTGGCGTCCGCGACCGGCGGGACCTACGCCAAGACCTACGTCTTCCCCGAGCAGGCGCTCAAGCTCCTCGCCCAGGCCATCTCCGGCTATTACGTCCTCTCCCTCGACCGCAACGAGATCCCGGCCGAAGGGGGAGAGGTGCGGATCGAGCTGCGCGACAAGAAGGGCATCGTCCTGGCCCGGCCCGACGCGCAGCCCCGCTGAGCCCACTCAGCGCGCGCCAGCCTCCAGGACCAGGAACGGCGATTTCTGGAACGGCAGCCGCGCCGACGCCACCTCCACGAAAACGTAATAGATCCCCGGATCGGGCGCCTGGAACCGTACCTCGTAGACCCCCTCCCCGACCTCTTCGGCCCAGTGCCGCTGCTGCCAGGTGCCCGGCGCCAGGAAGGTCAAGACGTGGACATCCTTCAATCCCTTCTTGGGCTGGCCGGTTTCGGGATCGGTCGCGCGGAACCGGAGGACCGTCTCCTCGCCGGTTTTGATATTGCGGTGGTCGGTCAGGATCTCGATCCCGAGCGGCGGCTTGCGGGCCGCCCGCAGGGCCGGGTTTTCGGCCACCTGAACCGGAAAGCAATGGCGGATCTGGGGTGAAGAGACGAACAGGGCCAGCTCGTACGTCCCCGGTCTGCCCATTTTCGTGATCGTTTCGTAGACCCCGGGGCGGACCTCGCGCAGGCTGCGGTCCACCACCAGCACGGCCCGCGGCTGCTTGCCGTAGTTCTGGAAGTGGCCCATGGGAGCCGCCATGCCCTCCTTGTAGAAGTAGATGGCCTTGTCCTCGGGATTTGCCACCAGCACGGCGGCGTCGCCGGGGGACTGCACGATGCCGGCCGCGGGCGTGCCCCGGACCATCCGCCCCGGCGGGTGCTGGCCGCCGGGGAAATCGACCACCGACACCGGCCTGCCGGGCTCGCCGACCGTCTTCAGCGGCACCATCAGCACGGTGTCGCTGCCGCGGTGGCGGATGTAGGCGAGCTCGTCGCTGAAGGCCACCTGATCCGGGTCCTTCTCCACGTCCGCCGTCTGGATCAGGCGGTTGCTCGCGGCGTCCACGATGTGGACGGCGTTGGCGTTCGGGTGGACCACGAAGGCGAGCCGGCCGCCGGGGGCGAAGCGGATCTCCCCCAGGCCCGGCGTCGAGACGATGCGGGCCAGCGGCTTCGGGCTCTTGCCGTCGACGGCGGTGAAGACGCCGACGCCGGCGCTCGACACGTAGGCCGCCTTCCCCTGCGTCGACCAGGCGATCGAGACCGGCCTGGCGCCCACCGGGATCTTGCGCGCGGCGGCGAGCCGGGCGACGTCGATCACCGAGACGGTGCCCTCCGCCTCGTTGGTGATGAAGGCGAAGCGGCTGTCGTCGCTGAAGGCGAGGTCGTGCCCCCCCTTGCCGGTGGGGATGTCGGCCGCCTTGCGCAGGGCGCGGGCGTCGAGCACGGTGACCCCGGAGTCGTGGGCGGCCCAGAGATACTGGCCGTCCGGCTGGAGGCCG
Source organism: Thermoanaerobaculia bacterium (assembly GCA_036263295.1). GTDB lineage: Bacteria > Acidobacteriota > Thermoanaerobaculia > Multivoradales > UBA5704 > DATAHG01. The sequence continues at coordinate 4,180 of DATAHG010000506.1, forward strand.
ACGCGGCGGGGGTGGGCCCCGGTCTCGAGCTCGGCCACCACCTTCCAGGTCGCGGTCTCCACCACCGCGATCCGGTTGGAGTCGGGCATCGAGACGAAGAGCCGCTCGCCGTCGGGCGACAGCGCCCAGTCCTCCCCCGGGCTCTTGAGGAAGACCATGGTCAGCAGCTTGCTGCTGCCGTAGCCGAAGAGAGGGTCGACGACGGAGATCGTGGCGTCCTCGTTGAGGGCGAGGACGTAATAGACGTTGAGGTCGAGGGCGGGCCGGGAGAGCAGCGAGCCGCCGACGAAGGACTCGACCTTCTGCTTGCAGCCGGCGGGCTTGCCCTCCACCAGGGCCGCCTTGGCGGCCAGGT
>DATAHG010000507.1:0-6145 GCA_036263295.1 Thermoanaerobaculia bacterium
GTCGGCCGCGAGATCGCCATCCCCCCGGGCGAGTCGACGCTGTGGGTGGTGGTCGGCCGGCCCGGCAAGCTGCCGGACGCGGCTCTGCTCTCTAAAGAAGGGCCGGCCGGGAGCAGGGACTGGACGAGCTTGAAGGTTCCGTTGAAGGCTGATTAAATCGGGAGGTGCCCACAAGCTCCGCTCGCGGTCTGGGATGGGGCTTCCTGCTCACCGGGGCAGGGCTGTGGCTCGCCTGTGCCCCTTCTCCTCCCCGAGCGCCTCTTCAGGTCGAATATGCCGGCTGTACCGAGGTCTTCCTGCCGGGACCGGTCTGCGCCCTCGGCCGGGCCCGCCAGCTTCGGCTCTGGATCGATCCGCCGCCGGAGTCGGCGATCGAGGTGCGGGCCGATGGCCGGACGCTCAGGATCGCCCGGGCCGAGGTAGAGGGGGGCCAACGGGTCACCTTCGAGGTCCCCCCAGGAGCCGCGGCCATCGAGGTGCGGGCCCGGGCGCCGCAGAGGGAGGCGGTCTGGTCGTTGCCGGTCACCGAGCCCCCCTGGCCGCCCCTGAACGGTGAGGCCTATGCCCTGTGGCAGAAGGGGAGGCGGGCCGAGGCCCTGCGGCTGCTCGAAGCCCGGATCCCCGGGCTCCCTTTCCAGGAGAAATGGCCGGCGCTCCGGCTCCGCGCCCAAATCGCCGTGAACGGGGGCTCCGGCCAGGCGGTCGCCTTCTCCGAGGAGGCGGTCGCGGCGGAGCGGGCCGCCGGAGCTTTGCGTTCCGAAGCGTATGACGCCACGGCCCTGGTCTGGATCCACATCCAGGCGCGCCGGTTCGACGCCGCCCGCAAAGTGCTCTCCGGTCTGCGGCTGCCCCCTGGAGCCCCGGCGGACGCGGTCTATTACCGGAGCTTCTATAGCGGGCTGCTGGCCGAGGATTCCGGCGACGCCCGTTCGGCCCTCGCCGAGCTGAAGAAGGCGGTCAGCCAGGCGAAGCGGGTGGGTCTGGACGCCGAGGCGTGGGCGGCCGAGCAGGTGCTGGCGCGCCAGCTTCAGGCCCTGGGGCGCTCGCGCGAGGCCGCCGCCCGGTTCGCGGACCTCCGACGCTCGCCCCCTCCAGGTCTCTCGCCTTGCGATTGGGCCGAGATGCTCGCCAACCAGGCCTGGTCGCTGCTCCTCGCCCGCGAGGCCGGCGAAAGCGCCGGGGACCCGGTCCCTGTCCTCCAGGAAGCCCGGCGGAGCTACGAAACCGCCCGCTGTCCCCGGCTGGAAGAGAAGCTCCTGAATCTCCGCCTCAATCTGACCCTGGCCCATCTGCAGGCCGGCCGCCCCGCTGCGGCGCGTGCCGCCCTGCCGGAGGCCGGCGACCTGGACCGCTCCGCCTCGCCTCTCCTGCGGCTCTGGAGCCTGGAGCTGGAGGCCCGCCTCGACCTCGCCGAGGGACGCCCCCACGAAGCCCTGGAGCTCTACGAACGCCTGGAGGAGCTGGCGGCGAGCGCCCTGTCGCCGGACAGCCGTTGGCAAGCGGCGTATGGGCAGGCCCGCTCCTATCGCGCCCTGGGGCGGTTCGACGAGGCCCTGGCCGCCTTCCGCCGGGCGGAGTCGCTGCTCGACGGGCAGAGCCTGCGGATCCCGATCCAGGAGGGGAGAGAGACTTTCGCGGCCCAGCGCGAGGGGGCGACGAATCTCTTTCTGGAGATGCTGCTCGCGCACGGCCGCGCGGCCGAGGCGTTCGAGGTGGCGCGGCGTTCCCGCTCCCGGGTGCTGCGGCAGCTTGCCCGCGGCGACCGGCTGGCCCACCTGTCCGCGGCGGAGCTGACCCGCTGGAACCGGGCGCTCGGCGAATACCGGCGCCAGCGCGACGATCTGGACGCCGACATCGCCGCCCATCTCGCCGAGGACTGGAAGCTGCCGGCCGACCGTTTGAGCCGCGTGCGGGCCGAGCGCGAGGCCCGGTTCCAGGCGACGGAGCGCGCCCTCGACCGGGCCTTCGCGGTCCTCGGCGAGCCCCGCGAGACCGCTGGCCTCGCCCCGCCTCGCCTGGGCGAAGTGGTCCTCGCCTACCATCCGCTCCCCGCCGGCTGGGCCGCCTTCGCCGCCGACGGGCGGACGGTCGCCGTGTACCGTTTCCAGCTCCCGCAGGGCGTCCTGGCCCGTCCCCGGGAACTGGGGGACCGCCTCCTCGCTCCTTTCCATTCGCAGATCGAGCGGGCGCAGCGGGTGCGGGTCCTGCCCTATGGAATCCTGCGCGAGGTGGACTTCCACGCCCTGCCGTTCGGAGGCGACATCCTGCTCGCGGCCCGTCCCGTGGTCTACGGGCTCGATCTCGCCGACCTCGCGGCGCCCGCCGCAAGCCCGCCGCGGCCGGGCCGGCGCGCCCTGATCGTCGCCGATCCATTGCGGGACCTGCCCGCCGCCGAGGTCGAGGCCGGCGAGGTCCGGGCCGCCCTGGAGCGGCAGCGGCCGGCCTGGACCGCGGTCACCCTGCGAGGGACGGCGGCCTCCGCCGAAGCGGTGCGGCGCGGTCTGGCCGGGGCCGACCTCCTGCACTACGCCGGGCACGGCGCCTTTTCCGGGTTCGGAGGGTGGGAGAGCGTCCTCCCGCTGGCCGGCGGCACCCGGCTGACCCTGGGCGACCTGCTGGCGCTCGACGGCGCGCCCTCCCGGGTCGTGCTCTCGGGGTGCGAGACCGCGCGCTCGGGCGCCGAGGCGCCGGTCGAAGGGCTGAGCCTGGCCCATGCCTTTCTCCTCGCCGGCTCGCGGTCGGTGATCGCCGCCACCCGCCCGGTCGGCGACCGCGCCGCCGAGGGGCTCTTCACCGATCTGTACCGGAGTTGGGGGGCGACGGCCGACCTCGCCGTGCTGCTGCAGCAGGCCGAGCTCGCCTGGCGGCGGCGCGACCGCGGCGCCGACTGGTCGAGCTTCCGCCTGTTCGAGCCGTAACGATCTCTTTCCATCTCCCGCCTCGATTCACAGATCTCCTTTGTCAGAAATCGCGCCTCCGGCGCGAACGATCTTGATGAAAAGGAGGGTGAGATGAAAAGAAATTATCGATGGATCGTTTTTTGTGCATTGATCTGGACGGGTGCCTGTGCCACGGCGCCGCGTCCCAACCCGATCGATCCGGCCGCGCGCGAAGCCGCCGCCGTGAGCACGCGCTGGATCGGCCAGACCCGGTTCTGGAGCCGGACGTGCCCGGTCCCCGCCGCCGCCACCCGCTGGACCGTGTCCCCCTTCTTCTCGACCGCCGAGCCGGCTCAGAGATCGGAAAGCTCTCTTCTCCCCTCGGAGCAGAGGGAGCTCCGGAAGTCGGCCCGCCGGGCGGGCCTGGACCGCTTCTGCATTTACGAGTACGACGGGACCGACCCGCGGCCCGACCTGCCGCGCCCGGTCAAACGGCGGCTGCGTCCCGGCGCCGCCCCGGACAAGGTGGCGCTGGCCGGCGCGGCCGCGCTGGAGGACATGACGGCGGATCCCTTCCAGCAGCGCTTCTTCGACCAGGTCCAGAGTCCCCAGGCCTTCCCCGGCGTGGGGCCGCCCGCGGTCCGTCTGACCTTCCTGGACACCGAGCCGACCGACGACAAGATCCCCGTTTCGAGCACCCCGCGCACCTCCGCGCACGGCTACTCCCTGATGCAGATCGCCGGCCACCTGGCGGGCGGCGACGGCGGGAACGAGCCCGCCGTCCAGATCGCCTCCCGCCTGGCCCTGCCGGTCTTGCAGCTCGATCCCAAGACGAAGACGATTCAAAAAAGTGAAAGCTCCGGCGGCGTTCTCGGCACGTTCGCCGACCTCGCGCGAGCCTTGCGAAGGGAGATCGTCGACTGGCGGTCGCGCCCGAGATCCCTCCGCGAGCAGCATCTCGTGATCAATCTTTCCCTGGGGTGGGACGGCGAAAAGCTCGGCGGCTGGGATCAGGTCGGCGACATGCCCCCCGAGGTCCGGCTGATCTACGACACCTTGCAATTCGCCGCGCATGAAAAGGTCCTGGTGATCGCCGCGGCGGGCAACGAGCGGCTGGCGCCCGGCTCCAAGGGGCGGCCGTTGCTGCCTGCCGGCTGGGAAGGCCGCACCACGCCGGAAAGGCGATGGAAATGGTGGCGGCGCGAAGCGAAACCGCTCATTTATGCCGCGAGCGGCGTGGACAGCCGGGACAACCCCCTGGTCAACACGCGGGCCCTCGGGGAGGCGCCCCGGGTCGCCTACGCCGATCACGTCGTGGTGCGCGACCTGGAGAACCCCGGCCGGGTGACCTCGACGTTGACCGGCACGTCGGTCGCCTCCGCCGTCACCTCGACCGCCGCCGCCCTGATCTGGCAATACCGTCCCGAGCTGCAGCCGGCGGAAGTCATGAAGCTGCTCGACGCGTCGGGGCGGCAGCTCCCGCGTCCGGCCGACTTCGCGACGAAAAACCCGGTGCGACGGATCGCGCTCTGTTCCGCCCTGGCCCAGGCCGCCCAGCCGCTGGGATTGAGCCCGGCGGACTTCGGTTGCCTCTCGACCTCCTCTCTCCAGCCGCAGGCTACTCTCTGGGCTCAGTTGAGCACACTGCAACCCGGGCTGGTGCTCCCGGGGCTTCCCGAGGACAAGATCGGGCTCCCCTCGAAGCTGCCGAGCTTCGATCAAATCGAGATCGGTCCTCAGCCCGGGGAAAACCCCTGTCCCAACTGCGCGGTGATGGGGCCGCCACAAGCGACCTTGCTCGTGCAAGCGCAGCCCCTCGCCGACAGCCTGGGTTTTGCCCGGGCCTCCTTCTCTTCGTCTACTGAGACGACGACCGTCACGCCGGAGCCCGATTACCGGCTGCTGATCGAAATTCCTGCCGCCTGGGCCGGCAGTCTCCTGCAGCAGGCGAACGTCGAGATCTTCTCGGTCCAGCCAGACGGCGCCCGAAAACCCCTGAGCATCTGCCCGATCGGGCAGGCGCTCCCGGGTCAGGTGATCGAAGTGACCGGCTGCTTCAAGAAGATCCCGGCCGGCCAGGCCTTCCAGGCGAGCCTGAGCTTCGTGCTCGCGCCCAAGGCGGGCGGTCCCAGCTTTTCCATCGACAGCCCGCTGTTCGTGGAATACCAGGACTGAAAACCTTTCGATTCCTGTCAGAAACTCAACACTCGCCGCGAAGAACCATTCAGACCCTGGCGAAAGCCGCCAAGACGGTCGTTTACGGAGGCTGACATGAAAGCTTCAACGATCCTTCTGTGTCTGTTCGTGGGCCTGCTGAGCGTCGCGCCGGCCCTGGCCCAACCCGACCCTTCGATCCGGGACTGGGGAAACCCGCCGGGCACTCCGCCGCCGTGGCAGACCCCCGACGTCTGGGTGGACAACAACGGCAATGAAATCCCCTACGAGGCAAACGAGCCCGCGCGGGGTATCCAGGATAACCGCCTGTTCGCGCGGATCCGGAATCTGGGCTCCACCGCCACCGCGGAAGTTCAGGTGCGGTTTGCCTTCGCCCCCTACGGGCTCTGGGCCCCGGCCTCCCACGCCGATTTCAAAGAGATCGACGTGGTCACGGTGCCGCCGCTCAGCCCGGGCGAGGAGAAGACGATCGAAGTCGAGTGGGACCTCTCCGATCTGAGCGAAAACAACGGCGGCGCCTGGGGCGGATTCACGGTCAATGACTTCAGCCATTTCTGCGTGCTGGTGACCTTGACGTCCCAGGGCGACACCAATCCCTCCAACAACATCGCCCAGAACAACTTCACCTGGGTTCCGATCGCGCCGGGCAAGACCAGCATGGTCAAGTTCCTGGTCGCCAATCCGAAGGCGCAGCCGGCGACCGCCGAGCTGCTGCTGGCCGGTCTGCCGGAGCGCTGGCAGGTCCGGCTCGACGGCCTGCAGCGGGGCCGCAACACCCTGCAGCCCCGCGAGGTCCGCCTCGTCACCCTGAGCTTCACGCCGCCGGCGCGGGAGACCGAGACCGCGGCGCCTCTGGCCGCCCGCGGCGACCTCTCCTTGCGCCTCGACGGCCAGCTCGTGGGCGGCATCTCCATGGACGCCCACGAGCCCGCCGCCGCGCAGGCTCTTTTCCCGCCCGCCGGGGGCTCGCTCAGCCCTTACCTGATCGGTACCTACGATCTGCGGGGAGGGCAGCGGGCCGTGGTGCAAGTCCTCAACCCGACCGGCCGCCCGGTCCGGGTGCTGGCCGCCTTCTTTGACGACGACGAAAA
>DATAHG010000508.1:0-9924 GCA_036263295.1 Thermoanaerobaculia bacterium
CAATACAACTTCCGCCAGGAACGCGCGCTGGCTCCCAACGCCGCTTTCGAAGGACCGGTCGCCGAGATCGCCGCCAGTGCCGGCGTCGACGTGCCCACGTTCACGCGCGACAGGCCGGGCCTGAGCGCGTTCGTGCTCGAAGACGGCGTCGTTTATCACACCTATTCCGCCTATTCGCGCGGAGTGGACGGCATCTGGGGCATGTACCAGTGGCTGGACCGCGCGCCCAAGGGGCGCAACGAGACCGGCGTCTGGTGGCGCCGCCACGACGAGTACGGCCAGCCATGAGCGAAGTCCTGGGCCGTGGCGCCACCGCGGGACGCGAGATCCTACGACGCATGGCTTCCGATCCAGCATCCCAACGCGCCTTCTTCGGCGTTTCCGCGCTGGTCTTCGCCGCCAGCGCGGCGGCGACGGTCGCGTGGTGCGCGTCCATGTCGGGAATGGGCGAGATGCCGATGCCCGGCGGCTGGACGATGACGATGGCGTGGATGCGGATGCCCGGCCAGACGTGGCCGGGCGCCGCGGCCTCGTTCCTCGGCATGTGGACCGTGATGATGGTGGCGATGATGCTGCCCTCCCTGGTCCCCATGCTGTGGCGTTACCGCCAGGCGGTCGGCCGGATCGGCGAGCCCCGCCTGGGCCGGCTGACCGCGCTGGTGGGGGCGGGATACTTCTCCGTGTGGACCGCATTCGGAATGATCACTTTTCCGTTGGGCGCCGCGCTGGCCACGGTCACGATGCAGCAGCCCGCGCTGTCCCACGCCGTACCGCTCGCGACCGGCGTGGTCGTCCTGCTCGCCGGCGCGCTCCAATTCACCCCGTGGAAGGCCCGTCACCTGGCCTGCTGCCGGGAGTCACCGGGATGCGGCCGTACGTTGCCGGCGGACGCCGGCACGGCCTGGCGACACGGCCTGCGCCTCGGCCTCCACTGCGGCCGCTGCTGCGCCGGTCAGATGGCGATCCTCCTGGTCCTCGGAGTCATGGACCTTCGCGCGATGGCGGTCATGACGGCAGCCATGACCGCCGAACGTCTCGCACCGGCCGGCGAGCGCGTCGCGCGCGCCCTCGGAGCCGTCGCCATCGGGGTCGGGTTGCTCCTGCTCGCGCGAGCCGCGGGGCTCGGATGACGCATCCTTTTGATGTTCTGTCGAGGGCGGACCGCTGTTCCCGTGGGCGGCAGCCGCCGGTCCTTTTACGTGATCGTAAAGTTGGCGTTCGAGATGTCGAAGAAGATGTTGCCCAGGCAGGTGACGCGGATGCGCGCCTGGGTGGTCGGCGTGCTGGGGAGGGTCACCGCCTGCGTGCCGTCGTTGGGGGTCGAGGCCACGATGTCGTTGAAGGTGGCGCCGCCGTCGGTCGAGAGAGCGATCACGACATTGGCGCAACTGACCGGCGACGCGGTGGTGCTCGCCACGTTCCAGGTCACCGTCTGCGTGCTGCCGCCGGCCCATGTCACCGCCGTGTCGGGCTGAGTGACGGCGAACGGCCCGGCCGCGGTGACCACCTGCACCGTGGTCGAAGCGTAGTTCACCCCGCCGCCGCCCGTCCGGTTGTCGCGGGCGGTCAGGCGGAACGTCATCGTGCGGTTGCGGCTCGACATCGACTCGCCCAGGGTCGCGACGTTGCCGAGGATGTCCGAGAGACGGGGGAAGGTGCGGCTCGGTGCGGTCAGCGGCACGAATGAGCGGAAGATCGGCCGCACCGCCGCGGCGTCGGTGTTGGGCGGCGAGGCGGTGCCCAGATCGAGCTCTTCCCACATATAAGTCAGGGCGTCGCCATTCGGGTCGCTGGCCGAGCCGGTGAGGGTGAACGGCGTCTGCCGCGGCACGATGAAGGCGGCACCGGCATTGACCGTGGGAGCGCTGTTGCCGGTCGCGGTCACCACGGCGCAGGAGCTCCCGGTGGCCCCGGTCGAGAAGGCCACGATCTGATCGAAGCTCCGGGTGTGGAAGGTGTCGTCGCTGTGCGGCTGGAGGTCCTCGGCGCCGCAGATGCCGGCGTAGGCCATGATCGTCGAGCCGCTGCCCGGCTCGTAGGCCGACGAGGCCGAGCGGTTGCCGCCGCCGCATTTGCCGGTGGTGCCGTTGAACGTATGAGCGGCGCCGAACTGGTGCCCCATCTCGTGGGCCACGTAATCGACGTCGAAGCCGTCGCCGACCGGGTTGGGCTGGCCGGTGACACCGCGCGCCTTGCTGGTGGTGCACGGCACCGCGAGCTGGGCGATGCCTCCCCCACCGGTCGAGAACACGTGGCCGATGTCATAGTTGGCCGAGCCGATCACCGCGTTCAGGTTGCTCTGGTTCTGCCCCAGCATGGTGCTGCCGCTGCCGTTGGAGTACGGATCGGTGGCGCCGTTGGTGTAGACCACCAGATTGTTGTTGGCCACCATCACCATCCGGATCGCCACCTCGCGCTCGTAGATCGCGTCGACCCGGTTCATCGACACCACCATGGCGGCCAGGCCGCAGGCCACCGCCGCCGGATTGGGCGCGCAGACCGCGGCCGTGTACTCGCCGGTCCCGGCGAGCGCCAGGCGATACGTGCGGAGCTGAGAGCCCGCCGCGGCCGCGGCGACGGCCGTCTCCAGGTCGGGCAGGGAATCGTCGGCGTGCTCACTGGCCAGACCCGGCCGCCGGTCCCGCACGCCGCACCGGAAGGGCTCCCCGGCCGCCTTGCGCGCGTCGCTCTTGTAGTAGGAAAGGACGTAGCCCGCATCCCAGCGGCGGTAGGGGTCCACGAACACCGTGCCCGACGCCGACAGCACCATGGCGTGGAAGCCCAGCGGAGTGAGGCTCAGGCGGGCGGTGGCGGTGGGATCGTCGATCCCCTGCGCCACGAAGGTGCGGATCTCGGGGAAACGGACCGCCAGCTCCGGCGCCAGGATCGGCGACGCCTCGATGCGGAAAAGCTGATCGGTGCCATCCGGAAACGGCAGGGAGAGCAGCGTCGGCATCGCCTTGGCCTCCGCCGAATTCTCGGCCGGCACCCGGTCCAGCCGGCTCTCCAGGGCCTTGACGTCCACTTCCAGGGCGCGGAAGCGGGCCGCCAGGGGGACCTCCCAGGCGCCGCCGCGCGGTGGGAGATTCTGCAGCGATTTCAGGGTGAGGTCGCGGAAGATGGGCTCTTCCGCAGACAGCGGCACAACGAGAGAACACAGGGCGACAGCGAGGGCGACGACGACACGGCGTGCGAGCATCGGACTCCTCCAAGGCAAAAAAGGTTGGGACAAAGCTTTTCAGCAGCTTGCGATCCTACTCTCTATTCAGAATTATCTCAACAGAGAGGAGCAGCTCTTCGTCCGGTTCTCCGCGAGTGTGCGCCCGTGGCAACGGTTCGGCGTCGGCGCGCACCTTGTTAGAAGGAGAGCCACGCCGGACCGTTCGCGCTCTCCAGGAGGCCCGAATGCAGAAGAAGATCCGGAAGCTGGTGCTCCACCGCGAGACCCTGCGCACCCTGCAGGCGGAGTTGCTGGAAAAGGTCGAGGGCGGCATCGTCACGGCCACGACCTGCAACGTCACCTGCCGCGCCACCTGCGATTGCCACACCCTCAACTATCTTTGCTAGCCGGCGAGGAAAGCCCGCATGAAAAAACGTGCCCTGAGAAAGCTGACGCTGCGCAAGGAGACGCTGCACGGCCTGCAGGAGGAGCGGCTGCGGGAGGCCGACGGCGCCGCGCGGACGGAAAACACCTGCGACGTGTCGGGTTGCATCGAATGCCTGCCTTGCGAGGGGTCGTCGGTCTGGTAGAGAGACCTCTCCCCCTTCAACCCTGACCTGAAAGACTTCAAGGAGATCGAATGAGGAAGAAAATGGAACGGAAGCTGGTGCTGAGCAAGGACACGTTGCGGAAGATCGGGGCGGGCGTGCAAGAGCCCGGCGCGGGCTTCGGCGGCGGCACCCTGAGCTGCCTTACCTGCTATTTCAGTTGCGCCGAGCGCTGCGATACCAACTTCCAGTGCCCCGCCGCGGATTGAGGGCGAACTCCCGGCCGGATGGCGGGCTGACCCCACGGCCAGCCCGCCTGAGCTTCACTCCTTGACCAGCGTCCCCTCGATGATGCAATGCCACGAGAATTCGACGTCCGGGGCAAGCTCTCCATTGGGGAAGAAGCTCCAGATCGTGATGTCCGCGCCCTGGGTCCGGGCGACGAGTATGTAGGGCCGCGGGATGTCAGCCGTCGGACCGTCGGTCGTAGGGGTCGCTACAATCGACGGCTGGCGGTCTCCGCCTGGGGCCGGTCGCAGGCATGAGATCGCCGGCAAGGAGACACGCCAGGAGCCACCTCCATTCGTTCGGCCATGGCCGGCATAGATCAGAGCATAAGACGGCTCGCAATGCTCTGGAGGCTGCCCCTCCCCGACCCCTTCTCTTGGTATTTCGTTGACCTGTACCTCTCGTTCCTTCCACTGAACGACCCGAGAAGTGTATGGGCTCATATCTCCTCCTGGAAGGCGGACGGTTCATGATTGACACTCGCTGAAGCGGGTGCATCCAGCCGAGCCAACAAGCCGCGCCTAGACCGGAGCTATACTGGCTGCCATTTGGGCGCTTACCCTTTGAGGTGGTGAAGTGGACATTGATCGCCGCGATGATTTCTCGTGCCTGATTGCGATGGACGTCGTCCCATGAGCTTGCCGGACATTCTCATCCGCGCGGCGTCGCCGGCTGATACCCGAGCCTTGGGACGGCTCGGGGCACTCCTCGTCCGTACCCACCACGACTTCGACCCGAAGCGCTTCATTGCCGCGACGCCGCAGACCGAGCACTCCTATGGCTCGTTTCTCGGCACGCAGCTCGACGAGCCGAGCATCGTCATCCTGGTCGCCGAGCGCGACGGCGAGGTGATTGGCTACACGTACGCGGGAATCGAGGGGAATGACTACATGTCGCTGCGCGGCCCGGCGGGTGTCCTGCACGATATCGTGGTTGATCCCGCTCAACGTGGGCAGGGTGTCGGCCGGATGTTGCTCGATGCGACCCTGAACGCTCTGGAGGCGAAAGGCGCGCCTCGGGTCGTGCTCTCGACGGCAGAACGGAACGAGTCCGCGCAGCGGCTCTTCGCTCGCGCGGGATTCCGGCGAACGATGATCGAGATGACTCGAGAGTCACAGGCTCGAACGGCTCCCCAGGAAGTGAAGACAAGAGTCCCGTGACGAAACGCCGGCAGGGCGTGACGAAAGCGTCCTCCCTGCCGGCAAGGTGGGAGTCCAGAGAGGCCAGGAAGAAGTACTCCGTGACGAATTGCAAGTCCGGTGCGTTGGAGGACTTCCAGGGCGTGACGAAAGACTTCTCCGGCGTGACGAAATAGAAGTAAGGCGTGACGTAAGACTTCTCCGGTGTGACGAAGTCGAAGTCTGGCGTGACAAAAGACTTCTCCGACGGGGCGAAGTAGAAGTACGACGTGACGAAAGACTTCTCCGGCGTTACGAAGTTGAAGTACGACGTGACGAAAGACTTCTCCGGCGTGACGAAGTTGAAGTACGACGTGACGTAAGACTTCTCGGGCGTGACGAAGTTGAAGTACGACGTGACGCAAGACTTCTCCGACGTGACGAAGTTGAAGTACGACGTGACGTAAGACTTCTCCGGCGTGACGAAGTTGAAGTATGACGTGACGTAAGACTTCTCCGACGTGACGAAGTTGAAGTACGACGTGACAAAAGACTTCTCGGGTGTGACGAAGTTGAAGTCTGTTGCGACGGAGTCAAACGGCTTCGCCCCGCCGTCAGGGGATGTCGTCACGGACGAGTCCCGGTTCGTCACGGCTTCATCCTCCGAGACCTTCGAGAGGATCTCCTCCGTCCCTCTGTACCTTTCCGCTCCCTCTCCCCCACTCTCCGCCAAGCCTTCGGAGATGTCCTCGGTCTTCCGGGAGGACTGGTCCAGCCCGAAGACGAGGGCTTTTGCGGCGGCGTTCTTCCCAGAGCGGCGTTGGAAGAATCGGCCAGAACGACCCAGATCGCGGCGGCCAGGGGAACGGCGCGCGCCGCGTCAGCCGCGCCCCGCCAGCGCCTCCCGCAGCGCTTGCGCCGCCCGCCGCATCTCCATCACGTTTGCCTCGTGCTCGGCCTCCGCTGCGTCCAGATCGGTTCCGCAGAAGACGCAATCCTCCCGGCCGTCCACGCGCACGAAGCGCCGGCAGCCGCGGCACAGGCGCAGGGGCACCGGGATGCGGCCGCTTTCAGCCATTGCCGACGATCCGGTCGGGGACGCGCGCCGGCACCGGCTCGACCACGATCTCGAACACGCCGTTATCGAAGGAGTGGCCGGGAGCGTCCTTCACTTTGACCAGCCGTTCGCGCAGGCCCTGGCGGTCCATCTCCAACGCACGGTGGTGGCACATCGGATTGTTGCCCGCCCGGCCCATCAACGCGTGCGAAGTCCAGGTGCAGCCGGCCATGCAGGTCTCGGAGTAATAGCAGGTGCGGCAGAAGCCCCACAGATCGTCGACGGTGCGGCGGCGGTTGAAGGCGAGCGGCTCGGACTTCTCCCAGATCTCGCGCAGCCGCGTCTCGCGGACATTGCCGCCGGCATAGGCGCTGCCGAGGCCGGGGCAGGACTTGATCGTGCCATCCGCTTCGATTCCCATTACCGTGTCGCCGGCGTTGCAGCCGTGGAAATAGATCTCCGGATCGAGCACGTTGCGGATGACCGATTCATAGGGGCCGTAATAGCCGACGTTGCTCGCCGGCTGGAGGAAGAGACCGCGCTCGCGGCCCTCGACCGCAAGCGCGGCGAGGAGCGGCATCACTTCGAGCATCTGCCAGGGCTGCAGCAACATGTCGGGGTGATCCGCGGCATTGCCCATGGCCGTGGTGATGGCGAGCTGCCAATTGGTCGCGCCGGCCTCAATGATCACGTCCATCAGCTCGCGCAGTTGCGGCAGCGTATAGGCGTTGATCTGGCTGTTGACGGCGGCGGAGAGGCCGTGCGCGCGGACGCGGCGCAACGCCGCGAGCGCGAGCTCGTACGAGCCGGGCACGCCGCGCAGCTTGTCGTGGGTCGCGCCGAGGCCGTCGATCGAGATTCCGACGCCGCACAGTCCGGCGGCGGCGGCGCGGGCGACGCGCTCCTCGCTGAGGTTGCGACCGCCGGTCTGCAGGTCGCAGCGCATTCCGGCGGCGCGGATCGCGGCGACGATCTCGAGCCAGTCCTTCCTCAGATAGGCCTCGCCGCCGATCAGGCCGACATCGCGTGCGCCGAGCTCCGCGATCTGTTCGACGAGGTCGAGCGCTTCCGCGGTGCTGAGCTCGTCGCGCCGACGGCGGCCGGCGCGGGAGCCGCAATGGCTGCAGGCTAGGTCGCAGGCGAGCGTGATCTCCCAGACCACGCTCACCGGGACGCGGTTGACGATGTCGTCGAGCCCCGCATAGCGGACGGGCAGTGCGTCTGCCCGCCAGGCGTCCATTTACTGGGCCTTCTTCGCGGCCGCCTCGAGCTCCTTGATGAGGCCGTCGATGCCGCCAAATTTGGCTTTGACGTCGCGCGCGCCCTGGATCAGCGCCTGGATCTCGGCGTGCTCGCCGCGCTGGAGAACGTCCTCGACGGCCACCCGGTAGAAGACCCGGCCGGGGTCAAGCAGCTTGTGGAGCTTCTCGAGCGTGAGAGCCTGTTTGCTGATCGGGATGCCCATGGTTTTTCTCCTCGGCGGATTGGGTTGGATGTCTCTCTCTTAATGGCTAATAGAAAGGATGGTCCACTCTCCCCTGGATGTCAAGGTAAAAATTCAAGCTTCGTAGAATTGAGTCTTACTCGAATGTCTTCTTGTGTGGATTTCTATGAGCCGACGCTGAGCGGCTCCAAGGGCCGAAGGAGATCAGGCCTGTCGAAATCAAACCGGTGGCCGCCAGGGATGTCCACATGAGGCCCCGCGCCGGCGCTCCCCAGTCAGCCCAAGCCCCCTGCGACGCCCCGATCGCCAGAAGCAAGAAAGCGCCGCCATTGCTCACGATACCGGCCCAGACCGTACTGTCAGGATATTCGCCGCGGCGTGTAGCGGCCCATCCGAAGATGTAGCCGACCAGCAGAGCCCCGTAGGCCATACCGAGGAGTCTGAGAAAGATGGCTGATGGGAAGGTTGGGAAACCCATACGCTCCAGGCAGGAGACCGGGAAGAACAGCAGCGGGACGAACCAGAGAACGATCGTGATCCCAATCTTCAGGATGAGCACGCTGGAGAGATATCGCATTTTTATTCACATCCTTGACATAGGTCTGTCTGGAATAGGGCTGGTTTCTTCGCCGTGGAGTCTCGGGGGGAGCGCCGCGACAGTCAGGTCCCTCATGGTACCCGAAGGGACCACCTCAGCGACGGGCCCCCAGGCACCTGGCAGCGTGAGTCTTCAGGCTCTCAACGCCTCTTACCCGGGCTCTCCGCGCCATGTTAGAGCGCACCACGCGGCGCAGGACTGTTGATCAGTCCATTCTCCTACCGTGACGCCATATGCGCCAGGGGGCATCCCGAGGAGGGCTCCCGATTCGGCCGTCGCAAGGTCCAGCAGAACCCCCGGCACCGTCGAGGAATGTTGCTCCTGCAGCGCCTCGACCCGGCAGTCCAGGGCACTGTTGGGCGCCCACGAGACCACCACGGTGGCAGGCTTGATGGTGAACGAGACCTCTCCGGCCTCGTCGTGAGCCCGGGCCTGCTCAATCGCGTTCTGCACAGCGGATTCCGCCTGCTCGTCGTCGTCAGCGTACCGCGTCTGCACGAGCAGAAGCTGGCGTGGGGCGGCCCGGACGATATTGACGATACCCGGTTCTACCGACCAGACGAGGCAGCACCGGCCAGCGTCGAAAGTGTGAATCTTCACCTCTTCCAGATCACGAATGCAGCGATCGTATTCGCTCGTCGGATCGAGCTTGACATTCAGCGCGGCACCGTCAGGCCGTCGCGCGATCCATCTCTCGTGCTCCTGGGTGACCACAGTTCCGGGCCATTTGGTGACGACAAACCGAAACAGCTCGTCCCGCATGTCTTCCAGGGCCGCATGATCCGGTGCCGGGATGAATTGATGCCCCCTGGGCCCGCCGGGGTGAAAGCGATCCGGCAGCTCGGATGTGAACGGCGACCACAGATGCAGCTCCCGCCGCTCAGAATCCGGAAAGGGCTCTGCTCCTCGCCAGTAAAGGAAGTCAGCCAGATTCGCGACGATAACCGGTCCGCCTTCGCATCCAATCAATCCGCGCCAGGGTGTCGATACGATCATATCCGCCTCTCTAGATCCACGGCCACGGCTATTGCTTCAGGGACTTCCTAGGGCTTGCCGCAGAACCCGTTTGCCACTCCCGTGAAGCTTATGGAGTGCGTCGCATCCGCGTTGTCGATCAACGGGTTCTCTCCAGTGACAAAGCCCTCGACGCTGGTATCGACAGCACCATTCCCTGTGAAGCGCTCCAATCGGAAGGTGGAAGTGTCCCGCTGACGGAGCCGGATATCTTCAAAGATGCCGACGCTCTCCGCATCATTGGCCGCGATGTCGAGACAGAGGACCGTCGTATTCCGAGCCTCCACTCTCGTACCGTAGATGGCGCCGAACGGGATGGCCGAGTTGTCGTCAGGCTGGCCGGCGTCGTTATCCCTGAGCGTCAGGTCCAGGTGCCCCACTTCTGCATCGGCGTCGTTGTCCAGGCGAGACTCCACGAAGATGCCTTCGAGATCCGTATTTCGGATCGTATTGCCCGTGACCGCAACCGTGGCGGTGACGTCGCCCCGAATGTCAAGGCGGATGCCGTAGCCGTCCCGCGAGCCGGAGTCCGCGGTGCCGTTGCCGATGCTGTTGGACGAGATCGTGCCCTCCAGTTGGGCGATGTTGGTCGCGGTGGTACCCGGCGTGACGAAGATGGCGTGGCTCGTGTGGCCCAGAAACGTGTTGCCGGAAATGTCGAAGCCCAGGCTCGACGACAGTAGGTTTGACAGTTGGA
>DATAHG010000509.1:0-5788 GCA_036263295.1 Thermoanaerobaculia bacterium
TGTCGAAGAGGTCGCCCGCGCCTTCACCGGCTGGCGGCTCGGCAAGGGTGACCCGCAGTCGATCCGGCTCGATCAGTTTTTGTTCAACCCGGCCCAACACGACGACGGCGCCCGCACCGTCCTCGGCACGCCGCTCCCGGCCGGGCTCGGAGTGGGCCACGGCGAAAGAGTGCTCGACCTTCTCGCCTCGCACCCGGCCTGTGCCCGTTTCATCGCCTTCAAGCTCTGCCGCCGCTTCGTGGCCGACGATCCGCCGCCCGCGCTGATCGATCGTGCCGCCGCCACCTTCACTGCGACCGACGGCGACATTCAGGCCGTGATGCGCGCGATCCTCCTTTCGTCCGAATTCCTGGCCGCGGCGAATCGCAAGCTCAAGCGGCCTTTCGAATATCTGGTCTCGGCCCTGCGCGCCGTGGGAGCCACCCTCGCCTCCGAGGCGATGCCGGGCCTGCTCGAAACCCTTTTCCGGATGGGCCAGCTCCCGTTCGACTGCGCTCCGCCGACCGGCTATCCCGACGTCGCCGAAGCCTGGGGCCACACCAACGGACTGCTCGACCGCTGGAACTTCGCCCTTGCCCTGGGCTCGGACCGCCTCCCGGGGGTCACTCCGGACTTTGAGGCGATGACCGCCGGCCTGCGCCGCCCGACCCCGACCGCGCTGGCGGACCACCTGATCGCCCGGTTGCTCGCTCGCGATCTCGATCCCGAGGACCGCCGTCAGGTGATTCGATTCCTCGCCGGCACGGCCGGGGTTTCGCCCACCGCACCGATCCCTCAACGCAAGCTCCGAAGCGTGATCGGGAGCGCCACCTCCCTTCTCCTCGGCTCGCCTTATTTTCAGTGGCGTTGACCCGCGGAGATCTCCCTTCATGAAATCGCTCACCCGCCGCGGCCTCCTCCGTTCGATCGGAATCGGCAGCCTGGCCCTGCCGGCCTGGTTCCCCCGCCTCGCCTTCGCCGCGACCCCCGCGCCGGAGCGCGACATCCTGATCTGCGTCTTCCTGCGCGGCGGCGCCGACGGCCTGAACATCGTGGTGCCGTTCGCCGAGGACCGCTACTACGACAGCCGCCCGCTGCTGGCGATCCGTCCGCCCAGCCGGGCGGCCCGAACCGCCCTCGACCTCGACGGCTTCTTCGGCTTCCACCCATCCCTCGCCCCGCTCAAAGACCTGTGGGACGACGGTGTCCTCGCCGCGGTCCATGCCACCGGCTCGCCGGATCCCACCCACTCCCACTTCGACGCCATGGACTTCATGGAGCGCGGCACCCCCGGCAGCAAATCGGTCCCGACCGGCTGGCTCGGACGCCACCTGGCGACCCTCGATACGGGCAACGACTCCCCCTTCCGGGCGGTCGGCATGACCACCCCGCTGCCGGCCTCCCTGCGCGGCCCGGTGCCCGCGACCGCGCTGCGCTCGATCGCCGACTTCCATCTGACCGGAAAGCCGGGGCAGGACTCCGAACTGACCCGGTTCCAGGCCCGCCTCGCCGCCACGCAGACCGGCGACGGCTGGCTCGACATCCAGGCCCGCCAGACCTTCGCCGCCATCGAAAAACTGGCCGCCGCCGCTCCGGGCGCTCACCGCCCGGCAAACGGCGCCCAATATCCTGAAACCGCCTTCGGCACCGCCCTCCTCCAGATCGCCCAGCTCATCAAGGCGGATCTGGGACTCGAAATCGCCTGCGTCGATCTCGACGGCTGGGACCGCCACGCCGACCAGGGGGGAGCGACCGGCTTCATGGCCGACCTCCTGACCGATCTCGCCGCCGGCCTCCTCGCCTTTCACACCGACCTGGGAGACCGGATGCGGCGGATCACCGTCCTCGCCATGAGCGAATTCGGCCGCCGCGTCAAGGAAAACGCCTCCGGCGGCACCGACCATGGCCATGGCAATGTCATGTTCCTGCTGGGAGGAGGAGTCCAGGGCGGCAAAGTCCATGGCCCCTGGCCCGGCCTCGCTCCCGGCCAGCTCGTCGGTCCAGGGGATTTGGCGATTACGACGGATTACCGGACTGTGCTTGCGGAAGTCCTGGAAAGACGGGTGGGGAATACCAGGATAGGAGAGGTGTTTCCCGGGTTTGTCCTACCAGGATATCTGGGGGTGATGGCACGCGCTGAAGCTTCAAGCTAGCCCGGATACACGCAAAAGCCAGGCGGCGTCCAATGCGTGCACTCAACCGTTGTCGTTCCTCCAGGGTTTGCTCCGGCGCTGGCGGTCAAAGAGGCAATCGTCTCCTTTGCCAGGGATAGCTTCGAGATCTTTTTCATGAAGCTCCTCGATCGATCAGCAAAGGGAAGAGGTAAATTCTTGACAAGCGATAGCTGCTGAGGCGGTTGGATCAAATGCGGTCGTGGTAGCAGGGACGTTCTCTGCTCCACCGGGAATGACAGGAAATACGATCGTCTCCTTTACTAGAGCCAATTTCTTCGATCGCTTCTTCATAAGGCCCCTCGAAACGGCTGCGCCAGTTAGAGAGCCTGCCGAGGCTGACGGCTGGCCGCTCGAGCAGCAGGTGCTCTATCTCTGAATAACGTAGCCGTTTCCAGAGCTGGCTGCCGCCTACTGCCCCGCCTGGATGCCCCTGGCGATCTCGCCGGCTTTCTCCTTCGTGAAATCGCCTTCGATCAGCGCGACGCCTCCGGGAATCTCCGTCTGAATCCTCGGCGCCATGACCAGGCGGCCGTCGAGCAGGATCGCGACCCTCTTGTACAGGTTCTCCCGGGTCAGGCGCGCCAGCTTCTCGCCGCCCTCCTCGGTCAGCGTCAGCTCGACTCCATAGTCCCCGGAATAGGTCTTTTGTACACCGCTGCGGCGCACGTGAGCATTGGTCAGCACCACTTCTGGACTCAGGTAGACCGTCTCCCCCGAACCCTCCACGGTGGCCTGGACGGCGCCCGGAAACATTGAGGCGTCGGCGAGGCGAAGCTCGAAGCGGACCGGCTTGGTGGGCGGCTCCTCACCGGAAAGACATCCTTGCAAACCAGCTCCGATCAAAAGCGACCAGAGAACAAGGCCTACGGCCAGAACGGGACGGTGCTTCATTCGGTCCTCCGATGCTCTCTACCGAGCGGTTTGTCTCGCCTAGGGCCTGATCCAGTTCTCGACCACCAACCCAGGCACTCGCGCGAATTCCTCAAAATTATCGGTTACTAAGACCAGATCCAGAGCCAGGGCATGGGCTGCGATCAGGAGGTCATTCGCGCCGATTGTCTTCCATCTCCTTCCACATTCTCCAAGAGTCGAGGAGCCCCCTTCTTTACAGCGCCATAGCGAAGCTAACAGGCGACGATGATGCTGGTACACACCACCGGCGCGCCTACAACGGCAAGCCGGCGGGCCGCCTGTCCGCCAGGGTTCCTCAAAAGATCCGAAAGAGTGCTGGTGTCAAGGAGGTAGCGGACCATCAAAGGTCAACATCCTCCGCCGGAGGGTCGCTGATTTCAGGAAAGTCTTCCTCCAGAGGCTTCAATCTGGCCAGGACTTCAAGGATCGAGGGGCGTGGCAGCGGTTCGACGATAAGCCGGTCTCCTTCCTTGCGCAGCAGCGCCTCCGAACCGGGGAGCTCCAGATCTCTCGGTATCTGGACCGCCTGATTACGTCCGTTCCGGAAGAGGCGCACGATTCGTTCGGTGTGCATGGGGCCCTCCTGGCCGACGGCGGCCTATGTCAGAGCATAGGCTAATATGTCGGGCAGTGGACCCCCAAGCCGGAGTCACGCCGCCGCCGCTCCCCGCCCCAATCTCACCCGCGCGGTAGCTCCGTTGCCGGGGGACGGGCGTTGGCGCGGGCCCGTCGCGGCGCCCGCGCCAACTTCGTGCCGGGCTACCCTGCTAGTAGACCTCGAACTCGTTCACCCGAACGTAGCCCGGTTGATGCGTCGGGCCGCTCCTGGCCCAGATCCGGACCAGTCTTACAGGGTTCCCGCCGGGTAGTGTGATGTTACGAGTAATCACGAGGGACGTGTTGTTAGGCACGGAGTCAACCGTAACCCAATTCGATCCATTCCAGACTTCGATGTCGAAGTCCCGGATGGGATACCCCGCGCTGGTATAGATCACCACCTTGGAGAAGGTCTTGGGCGTGCCGAAGTCGAGCTGAATCCACTGGGGCGGGTATGCTGCGTTAGCCCAACTGTATGCACCTCCGAGGTTTGTGGATTGGGACCCGTCGTTGGCGCGCGCGGGTGAGTAGCCTGAGTACGTTGAAGAGGCGGCTACGATCGCGGAAAGCGCTAGGTTGCTGTTGCCAGTTCCCCCGTCCCCTCCGACACTGCACGTCGTCCAGTTGACGACGCCCGTACCGTAATCTTGGTAAGTTGAGTCTGAGAAGGTGACTACACCAGAACCCATGTCATCGTGACCACTCGCGAAGGTCGCCGTGACATTGGCGTTGAAGGGAAGACCCAGCAGGGAGTTTTGGAAGTTGGAAAGGCCCAGGGACAGTTGGATGTTGGGGCCATGGTCCTCCTCAACCCACTTGTAAACCATGGAGTCGCCCCAGACCGCGCGGTCCCAAGTAGTAAGGAACAGGTTCGTGTAGTACCAGTTCTTCACATCCTTGCGTTTGATCTTCCCGAAGTACGCGTTTTTGACTTCCGCCCCGCCCTTCCCGACGATGATGACCCTCGGCTCCAGCTTGCCCGCTGTCCAGTGCTCCACGGAAGAGGGGTTGGGGACGACGAACCTCATCAGGTACTCCCTGCCCATGTTGTTCCTGAGCCCGGTCGGGTTGCAGATGATGTCTTCCCCCGTCTCGTAGTCCACCGGTTTGTCGACGTGCTGCTTGCGAGCGGTGGTGTCTATGGAGTCAAGCGCTCTGACGGTAGCAAAGTCGCTTGAGCTCAGGCCGACCCGTTCGTTTACGGACATCACCCATACCTCATGTGCCTCGGCATAAGCCTCGTCGACAGGCTCGGCCTTGATCTGCACATCGCCGCTCGGGCTGATTTGGTAAGCCGGCAGTTGGGTCCTGCTCAGGTCGGTCTCCAGGACCACCAATGTGATCTCGGGGTCACGGACCGCACCGTCTCCGAAGTTTGGAATGTAGATCTGAGGATAGTAGGTCTGACCATTCATGTTTTGGAGCTGAGCCACTTTCGCCTTCAGAGACTGCCAGGCGGCGGAGCCCGTATCAACGATCTGTGTCTGTTCTGCCTCGGCGATCACGTCGGTAAGCAGAACGTTATCGTCTCCATCGAACCGGCGGGCTACACCTGTGAAGACGAGATCACGGAACTGGGGATTCTGCGCCACGGCCAACATGGGCTGAACCAGTTCCTGCAAGCGCGTCTTGAGGAGAATATCTTCACTGGACGTAGGATTCGAAGGGGGAATGTCACCGGCGGAGTTCCAGGGGTTGGCAGGCTGGTCGTTGATCGCCATCCAGAAGCGAGACCCCGAGACCAGATTCCCTTCCGCCCACCACGACCACCCGCCGGTCCAGGAGAAATCCAAGCCGTACCGGCCATCGTGAAACTCGGCCATGCGCCAGCCAGCTCCGAACGTGGTGGCACAGATCGAGTCACCCTGGGCTTGAGAGGTCAAGACGGTGCCCTGGACCGCTGCAGTCGCCCGGACCGCCCCGCGTGCCCAACCGTTGTAGTAGTCGAAGCTGAACCCGCCAGGCGCCGTGCGGCCATCGGCCAGCACGCACAGGATCGGGAGGAACTGGTCGATCGTCGTGTCCCCGCTGTACGCGTTGGTCTGCCCGTCCGCCCCGACGTGTACGTAGCCGTTCTGCTGGCCGAGCACGGTCCAGGTCATGCCGGTTCGCAGCCCGGTCGGCTC
>DATAHG010000510.1:0-5535 GCA_036263295.1 Thermoanaerobaculia bacterium
GGCCAGCCCCGTGACCAGAAATCCGGAGAGGAGCGGAAGAAAGCTCGGGAGAGGGCGAAAGCGTTGCGTCAAACCACGAATCTCCATCCTTGCTGTACCGACCATTGTACGGAATCGGCGGGCAAAGCGCCTACTCTCGATTGCTCAAGAAGGCCAACCCCGGGCGGCCGGGGGATATTCCGCCGAGGCGGCGAACCGCGGTAAATCGGTGACGAAATGGGGCGGGGACGTGACAACACCGCGAGACTTTGTCACGGAACGGCGGGATTCCATGACGACGGCTCGATGGAATGGGCCGACGCTTCTCTACGCAGTGACAAAATACCGAGACATCGTCGTGAGATGAAGATGATCCGTGACGAAGTGGCGGGGCAACGTGACAACACGAGGATACGACTTGACAACGTGGGGAGACATCGTAACGACGCGGAGAGAGGTTGTCACAGAATATCGAGACAACCTAACGTAGTGGGGAGAGGTTGTGACGACGCGAGGATGAAGCGTGACGACGTGGAGGGAAGTTGTGATGAAACGGAGGCACAACGTGACAAAGCGGCGGTAGATCGTCGCAAAAGGAAGAGAAATCGTGACAACACCGGGATCTTCTGTGACGACACAGGGAAAGGACGTGACGACGTCTCGGTGAGTTGTCGCTGATCAGGGTGGTCTCGTCACGTTGTGCTCTTCGCGAGGGTGGTGGCGCCCTCCCCCGCGAAGTGGGGGAGGGTTGGGGAGGGGGCAGTGAGCGCATGCACCGCCTCCCCAGGATTGAAATCCTGGGCTAAGCTCCAGCGCCCCTGAAGGGCGCTCTCCAACCAGGCGGGCTGGCCAATAGGAAGCCTGGGGCGCAGGCTTTCCCTCTAGGATTGAAGCGCCCTTTACGGGCGCAGGCGATTAGCCCAGGGTTTCAACCCTGGGCGGGGCGAGGCTTCGTGACGCTCATTGCCCCGGCCCTTCGGGGCTCGGGTTTGATTCGCCACCCCCTACCCCTCCCCCGTCTCCAACTCCTCCAGGCTCTTCCCCGAATTCAGATGCTCATTCACCCAGTTCGGCCGCTTGCCGCGCCCCGACCAGGTGAGCGACGAATCCTCCGGGTGCCGGTACTTCACCGCCACCACCGGACCCGCCCCCCGCCCGCGACCGCGCTCCTGGCGCAGGAAATCCTCCAGGCTCATTCCGACGCTCGCCGCCAGGTCCCGCATCTGCTGCAGCACGCGCTCCCGGTCCGCCTCGCGGCGGCTCACGATCTCGTTCTCGATGTCCCGGGCCAGGTCCTGCAGCTCCGGGATGGAGAATTTCGAGAGGTCTACTTTCGCCATTGCCAAGATCCTCCTTTTTCGGCCGGGAAGTATAGCGGGACGGAATCGCGGATTCGAGATCAGGAGCGCGGATGGAACCGGTCGTAGAGGCTCTTGAGCCGCTCCTGGTGGATGTGGGTGTAGATCTGGGTGGTCGAGATGTCGGCGTGGCCGAGCATGGTCTGGACCGCCCGCAGGTCGGCTCCATGATTGAGCAGGTGAGTCGCGAAGCTGTGCCGCACGACATGGGGGGACAGATCCCGGATCCCCGCCTTGAGCCCATACCCCTTGAGGATCTTCCAGAACCCCATGCGGGTCAGCGGCTCCCCCTTGAAATTCACGAAGACATTCTGGTGCCGCCCCTTCGCCAACCCCGGCCGGACCTCCCGCAGATACCGCCCGACCCAGACCTCGGCCTCCTCCCCCACCGGCACGACGCGCTCCTTGCTCCCCTTGCCAAACGCCGTCAGGAAACCCACGTCGAGCCGGAGCTGCGGCAGTTGGAGCCCCACCAGCTCGCTGACCCGCAGGCCGGTGGCATAGAGCAGCTCGATCATGGCGCGGTCCCGCAGCCCGAGCGGCGTCGAGAGGTCCGGCGCCGCCAGCAGGGTGCCGACCTCCTCCTCCGACAACACCTTCGGCAGCCCCCGGAAGAGCTTGGGAGGGAGGAGATTGACGGCCGGATCGTCGGCGCGCTCGCCGTTGGCCACCAGGTTTTCGTAGAAGCCGCGCAGGGCCGAGAGCGCCCGGCTGATCGAACGCGGGGAGAGCCCCTGGCGCCGCAGCTCCCGCAGGTGGGCCGAGAGGGACGGCGCGTCCGCCGTGGTGAGGTCCTGCCCGTGCCGGGCGAGCGACTCGCCCAGCCGGGTCAGGTCATTGCGATAGCCGGCGATGGTGTTGGCGGAGAGCCCCCGCTCGACCGCCAGCTCCTCGAGGTACAGCTCCAGCGCCCGCTTCCAGCGCGGCACCGGCGCCCTGGGAGCCGAGGGGGGATCGGTCTTCCCGGGCTTCACCTCAGGGCAGCGCCCGGGGGCGCGGCTCCCCGGGGGTGATGCCGCGGGCCTGGCAGATCTTCAGGATCTCGACCTCCTCGAGGATGCGGTCCGAGACCTTGGCGCGCTCGAAGATCTCCTGCACCAGGTCGCGGCTCGGGTCGATGCCGCGCTCCTGGAGCCAGTAGACGACGTTCGACTCGCCGCTCATCGGCCCCACCTCGACCACCTGGCGGCGGCCGATCCAGGCCGCCGGGATGGACGAGTAGACCCGGTCGGCCAGCCAGTCGTCGCCCCGCGCCCGGGCCTTGATGATGGCCGCCGCGTGGACGCCGGTGCCGGTGCGAAAGGCGTCCGTCCCCACCACCGGATAGTTGTCGGGCAGCGGCACGCCGGTGGTGTCCGCCACGAAGCGGCAGTACTCCTCCAGCCGGGAGAGATCGCGGTCGATCCAGCCCAGGAGCTGCATGTTGGCCAGCAGCAGGTCCATCGCGCAGTTGCCGACCCGCTCGCCGATGCCGACCGCCGTGCCATGCACCCGGTGGGCGCCGGCCTCGGCCGCGGTGAGGGCGTTGATCACCGCCAGGTCGCGGTCGCGGTGGCCGTGCCAGTCGATCTTGACGTTCTCGCCGGTGCCGCGGATGACCTCGCGGATGAACCAGATCAGATTGCGCACCCCGTTCGGGGTGGCGTGCCCGACCGTGTCGGCGACGCAGATCCGGCGTGCCCCGGCCTCGATCGCCTCGGTGTAGAGGCGGCGCAGGTCCTCCGGCGCGGCGCGGGTGGTGTCCTCGGTGACATACATCACCGGCAGGTTGTGGCGGACCGCCAGCTCCACCGACTCGCGGGTCAGGCGGAGCATGTTGTCGATCTTCCACCCCTCGGCGTACTGGCGGATCGGCGACGAGCCGATGAAGCAGGAGACCTCGATCGGCACGCCGGTGCGTTGCGAGATCTCGGCGATCGGCTCGATGTCGAGGGCCAGCGTGCGCGCCGCGCAGTTGGCCGAGATCGGCAGGCGGTGATCGGCGATCTCCTGCGCCAGGCGCTGGACGTCGCGCACCACGTGCGGCCCGGCGCCGGGCAGGCCGAGGTCGACCGCCTCGATCCCCAGGTCCACCATCATGTGGAGGATGCGGACCTTCTCCTCCAGCGAGGGGCTGCGCACGGACGGCGACTGCAGGCCGTCGCGCAGAGTCTCGTCGTCGAGCTCGCACGTGCCGTGAAAGGGCTTCAGCTCCTGGCCGGAGACCCGGTTCCAGTCATAAATCAGATCGGACTCTTTGAGCTGCATGGATCTCATTTTCTCCGCGATTGCTCCGCGACTTATCCACCTAGGGGGTCTCGACGGTACGGGCGGCCTGACTGACCTCGCGGGCGACCAGGTCCCCCACCTGGGAGGTGGTCAGCGAGCCTCCCAGATCCGGGGTCGTCTGCCCGTCCCGCATCGAGCGCCCAATGGCGTCCTCCAGGGCCTTGGCCGCTTCGCCATGGCCGAGGTAGTCGAGCATCAGAGCCGCCGAGAACAGGGCGCCCACCGGATTGGCGCGGCCGGTGCCGGCGAAGGCCGGCGCCGAGCCGTGGACCGGCTCGAACATCGAGACCTGCCCTGGGTGGAGATTGGCCGAAGCCGCCACCCCGAGCCCACCCTGGAGCGCCGCCGCGAGGTCGGTGACGATATCGCCAAACATGTTGTTCGTGACGATGACGTCGAACATCTCCGGAGCCTTGACCATCTGGAGCGTCAGCACATCCACATAGAGATGCCGCGTCTGGATCTGGGGATACTCCTTCGCCACCTCGGCGAAGACGCGCTGCCACAGGTCGTGGCCGTACCGCATGACGTTCGATTTATCGCTCATACAGACTTCGCGCCGCCCGTGGACCACCGCGTACTCGAAAGCGGCGCGGATGATGCGCTCCACCCCTTTGCGGGTATGGATCTCCTCCTGCACCGCGACCTCGTCCGGCGTCCCCTTCTTGAAGTTGCCGCCGATGTTCACGTAGGCCCCTTCGGTGTTTTCGCGGAACACGACGAAGTCGATGTCCTTCTCGGTCTTGCCTTTGATCGGGCAGTGGTCCGGATGATAGAGCTTGACCGGCCGCAGATTGATGTACAGGTCGAGCTGGAAACGGATGCCGAGGAGGATGTCGGCGGCGTGCTTCATGTCGGGAACCCGGGGGTCCCCGAAAGCGCCGATCAGGATGGCGGCGTAGTTGTTCCGGAAATCGTCGAGCGCGCCGGCCGGCAGCGTCTCGCCGGTCGCGAGATAGTGGTCGGCGCTCCAGGGGAACTGCACCAGCTCGAGGGGCAGATTCCAGGTTTCGGCCATGGCTTCGAGGACCTTGACCGCCTCGGCGGTCACGTCCCTGCCCGTTCCGTCTCCCGGTAAAACAGCGATGCGCTGAGGCCAGCGTGGACGAGGATCGGAGATCATGCAGCGGATGCTAACACGGCCCCCGCCGCCGCCCGCCGGCCCTCCTGCCCCGAACCGGAGCGGCCCGGCTTTTCGTCCCGGCGCGCCGCCTTTTCGGCCTCCTCGTGCCCCTCCCGGCAGACCACCGGGGCGGCCACGCGGCCGGCGGCCGGCTGGGCCAGCACCGGCTGCGGCAGGGGCACCCGCTGGGCGAGCCCCAGCTCGAAGACGAAGGGGATCTCCGGGCAGAGCCAAGTCGAGTGGAGGGACGGCCAGGCCGGCCCGCCGCCGTTCTCGGTCTTCCCCGGCACCGAGAGCAGGTGGCGGAAGAGCCCCACCCCCTGGACCTCGGCGCGCAGCGGCCAGACCGCCGACGGCGGGTGCTCGGCGTCGATCCGATGGAGGATCCCCGACCCGTTCGCCTCCTCGGCATAGCCGCGGGTACGCTCGGTGAAGTAGCGCACCGTCTGCTCCCAGTTGCCGAGCTTCGGGCCTTCGCCTACCCGAGGACTGTCCGGCCATGCCTGGACCTCGGCCGTGCCGCCGCGCTCGACCCGCCAGCGCCAAGCGCCCTCCTCGGGGTTCCGGGACGGGCGGGGAAAATCGAGCCGCGCCGCCCGCACCGGCTGGTGGGTCATCAACCGCACCCCGGGAGCCAGCCAGAGGGGCATCAGCATGCGGCGGAAGAGGATCGCCGGCTGGCCGTCCTGGTCCAGCACATAGAGCCGCAGATTGAGCTGCGGATAGGTCATCGAGAACCGCGGCAGGGCGGAAAGATGAATGGTGTTGTGGTGGAACAGGAGGGCCGAGGCGAAGACATGGTCGCCG
>DATAHG010000511.1:0-5602 GCA_036263295.1 Thermoanaerobaculia bacterium
GCTTCCACCCCTGAGGTGGAAGGGATCGGAGGGTCAGCGGTTGGCGACGGGTGGGGCCGGCGGAGCCGGGGTCGGTGCGGGCAGAGCGCGAGGCGTCGGCACGGGGCCGCGGGCGGGAACCGCCTTGGGTGCCGGCGGAGCTGGAGCCATCCGGGGAGCCGGGAGGACGCCCAGGGTCGGCGGCGCCGGAGCCGCCTTCGGGGCGGGCAGCGCGGCCGGGGCCGGAGTGGCCGGCGGTGCGGACGGGGCGGGGAGCGCCTTGGGCGCGGGGCCAGGCCTCGGGCCCGCCTTCGGCGCGGGGGCGGCCTTTGGGGCGCGATGCTCCCGGATCTCGTTCCGGTACCGGTCCCGGCCCTCAATCCGGCGCTGCTCGCGATCCTCCCGCATGCGTTCGCGGGTCTCTTGCCGCACGGACTCGCCCTGCTCCCGGGCTTCCTCGCGCAGCGCCTGGATCTCCTCCCGGTGGTCTTCCATGTACTTGCGGGCGAGATCCCGGTGCTGCTGGGCCAGCGCGCGGATCCGCGCCAGGTCCGCCTCGGACGGGCGGACCTGCTCGGCGAGAGCGCGCGCCTTCTCGCGGATCTCCGCCTTCTCCTGATCGGAAATGCCGTCCTCGGCGAGGCGCTGGATGTCGGCCTCGAGCTTGCTCTCCAAATCGCGGTCCCGTGTGCTGGACAGGCGGTCGGCGACGACCTTCATCTCGGCCTCGAGCTTCTTCATCTCGGCTGTCGGGAAGTCGCGATGGAATTCCTCCATCCTAGAGTTAAGCCGCGCCGAGATCTCCTGGAGGCGGGGCGCGAGATCCCCCTGGACCCGCTCGGCCAGCCGCTCGGCCTGGCGCTCCATCTCAGCCTGGTCTTCCTTTGACCACCCCTGCTCGAGGGCCTTTTCGAAGTCCTTTTCCGAGAACGCCGCTTCGAAAGCCTTCAGGTAGGCCTCGTCATCTCCCCCCTTGTGGAACGCCTCCTGGAAGGCCTTGTCGGACCAGGCGGCGTCGAAAGCCTTGGTGACCTCGGTCGACAACAGGGCGAGTTGCTCGCTCAGCTCGCCGAGCTCACTCAGCTCACCCAGCTCCCCGAGATCGCCGAGCTGGTCGAGATCTCCGAGAGCCAGAGCTTTCAGCTCGGCCTCATCACCCGTCAGATCCTGCGAACGGTCTTCCGCCATGCGGGCCGCGTCGCGCTCGGCGTCGGAAGACGCCTGGCGATCGATCTCAGCCCTCTCCCGGTCGCTGAGGCCGGCGTCGGTCCAGTCCTCCGCATCATCCTGCGGGTCGGGAGCGGCCATCGGGGCCAGTGGGGCCGGCTCGTCGCCCGGGGAGGCCACCGCCGAGACGCCCGGCGCCACCATCACCACCGCGGCAAGGGAGAGCACGACCGCCGCGGCCACCAGGCCGCGCTGGACGGCGCGCAGCCGGGGGGCGCGGGCCTCTTCCAGCAGGCGGCGGATGCGCAGGGCGAGATGGGACGGGCGATCGGCCATGCCGGGGGCCGGCAGCGACCGCACCGCCGGGACCGACCAGCCGGCCACCTCGGCCAGGCAGCCGGCGAGCGACAGCGGCCGGCCGGTCCGGCTCACCGCCCACTCGTCGCAGAGCAGCTCGGAGATCTCCCGCAGCCGGGCGAAGGCCACCCAGTTGAGGGGCTGGAAGAAGAGGACGCCGGTGAGCAGACGGCCGAAGGCAAGCCAGAACGGGTCGCGCCGCACCAGGTGCCCCATCTCATGGGCGAGGAGGGCCTCCTGCTGCTCGGCGTCGAGCCCGAAGAAAGCGCGCGGCGGCAGGCAGATCTCCGGCTGGCGCACTCCCAGGGCGATCGGCACCGGCACGCGGGTCGAGGCGCTGAGGGTCACCGGCCGGCGGAGGCCGGCCTGCTCGGCGAGACCGGCGAGCAGAGCCAGGGCATCGCCGCCGATCACCCGCGGACGGTTCCGCAGGCGCCGGACGAGGCCGAAGTAGGACGAGAAGTAGCCCAGCGACAGCACGAGGGCTCCCAGCGCCCACAGCGCCAGAAGGACGGTCGAGACGGCGGGCAGGGATACCTGGAAGGACGACCGGGACGGCTCCGGAGCCGCCG
Source organism: Thermoanaerobaculia bacterium (assembly GCA_036263295.1). GTDB lineage: Bacteria > Acidobacteriota > Thermoanaerobaculia > Multivoradales > UBA5704 > DATAHG01. The sequence continues at coordinate 2,076 of DATAHG010000511.1, forward strand.
CCAGGACAACCGGGGCGGTTTCAGGGATGGCCGCAACGGCGGACGAGACGGCCGGCAGGGCGGCGGGGATCGCCGCGGCGGGAACCGCCATGTCCAAGGTGGCTGGGGTGGCTTCCCGCTGGACCGGGGCGGCGCCGAGCTGCCAGCGGCCGGCGAGCGGCTCGCGGCCGACGCCGCCGATGGCGAGTTGCAGGGAGGCGGTCAGCACCGCGCCGACCAGGGCGCCGCGCCAGACCACCTCTTCCAGGCGCACCGAGCGCCGCGACAGCCGGCGCGAGGCGAGCCAGGCGAGGCTCAAGAGGAGCGTGCTGTGGAGGGTGTAGGTCAGCAGCCAGGCGCCGGCCTGATCGGCAAGCTGGGACGATGTCCATGCTTCGAACATTTCAGCGATCCTCCTTTTGCTCCCGCGCTCTGGCGGCGATCATCGCACGGAGCTGGGCCAGCTCCTCGGGTTCGATCTCGTGCTCGGACAACAGGTGGTTCACCAGGGCCGTCACGTCGCCGCGGAAGAGCTGCGACGTGAGGTCGGAAACCATCGAGCGGCGGACCTGCTTTTCGGTCACCGTCGGCCGGTAGACGAACTTGCGGCCGTCGGTCCGGTGGTCTACCACTCCCTTCTTCTCCATCTTCATCAGCATCGTGGCGATCGTGGTGAGGGCCAGGCCCCGCTCGTCCTCCAGGGCCTCCTGGACCTCCGCCACCGTCGCCTCGCCGCGGGCCCACAGCACGCGCATAATCGCGAGCTGCAGGTCGCCAAGGTGGTGGGATGTCTCTTCCATCGGGTTTTCCCCCTTCATCTACTATCAGGATAGTATTACCTCGGTAGTAGAACGTCAAGAGGGTTTACGCGCGATCCGGGAGAAAGGTTTCGGGAGATGGAGAAGGATCTTGACAGGCGTAAACCGAGCGTGGAAAATCAGGCCATGCTCGACGATCGACTCCCTCTCGTGCTGGCGCGGGAACGGCTCGAGGCCCGCGGCCGGATCCTGCGCCGCGGCCCTCTCGATCCGGCGAACGTCCGGGAAACCCTGCGGGTGATCGACCGCGGCCTCGCCGACCTCCACGGCGCCCTCGGTCCGGAGGCGGCCAGCGACGAGCAGGCCTTCCTGATCCGCCAGAGCGTGCTGCAGGCGGCCTTTCCCGTCCTCCTCCTCTACCAACAGGGGGAGCCCCGGGCGGCCTGGAGCCTTTTCCTCGGGCTCTGGCGCCAGATCGCCGAGGCCTTCGGGGTGCGCACTCCCCACTCCTGGTTCTCCGAGCTGGGCGAGGCCCCGGTGCCTTACTTCGCGGCCGGTATCGCCGACACCGTCGAGATCCAGGCCGCTCTGCGCGTCTTCCAGGCCGCCTTGCGGGAGAACGAGAGGGCCTCCCGGATGCCGGAGCTACCGGGACTGCCCCAGCGGATCCACCAGCTTCCCCTGCGCCTCGTAGCCCCGGCGGCCTGAGCCTCAGGCTCGGAGCAGCGGCAGCCGCGGACCGGTCCAGCCCGGGAAGAGGCCGGCGTCGTCGCGGATCCCGAGATGGCGGCCGGCCAGCTCGCAGAAGACCGACCGGAAGTCGGTGGTCACCGGCAGATCCCGCCCCTCGTAGAGCGCCCCCGGCTCCAGTCCGGGCCCCGGAAAGGCGCCGTGGACCTTCCCGCCCTGCACCCGGTTGCCGAGCACGAACAGGCACGAGCCGTGGCCGTGGTCGGTGCCCCCCGAGCCGTTCTCCCGCACGGTGCGGCCGAACTCGGTGACGGTCGAGAGGATGACCTCGTCCTGGTGCGGGCCGAGGTCCTTCCAGAAAGCCGCGATGGACTGGGCGAGGTCGGCCGCCCGGCGCGCGAAGGTGCCGTTGGTGGTGCCCTGCTGGACGTGGGTGTCCCAGCCGCCGGACTCGGCAAAGGCGATCTCAAGGCCGACGCCGGCCTTGATCAGGATGGCGATCTGCCGCAGGGCGTCGCCCAGCGGGCTCTTCGGGTACTCCACCCCGGGTGCCGGGCGGTAGCCGGCGACTCCGGCCTCGGAGAGCATCTCGACCGCCCGGAAGGTCTCGCCGCCGGTGTCGCGCAGGATCCCCGGGGCGGCCTGCTGGTAGAGCGCTTCGAAGCCCTGCCCGGCGGTGGAGGCGGCCTGCTCCGCCCCCGGCGGCTTCACGCGGAAGTCGGCGAGATCGGTCACCGCGATGGCGGGCTGGTCGCCGTAGAGGGCACGCGGCAGGGCGGCGGTCAGCGACACCGCCCGCAGCGGCGTCCCCTCGTGGCCCAGGAGCCCGACGGCGCGGTTGAGCCAGCCGGACGGCGTGCCCTTGCGGCCGGGCGTGCCGGTCTCCATGTAGTCCTGGGCGTCGAAGTGCGAGCGGGTGGGGTCGGGCGAGCCCACGGCGTGGACGATCCCCAGCCGCCCCTCTTTCCAGAGCGGCAGGAACGGTGCCAAGGCGGGGTGGAGGCCGAAGCCGGTCCCCAGGTCGAGAAGGGGTGCCGTCCCGTTGCTGGACCGCGCCGCGCTCATCGCAAGGCGGGGGCGCACGGCGCGGAGCCCGGCGTCGTCGAGCGGCGGGACTGCCATCAGGCCGTCCATGGCGCCGCGCTGGAAGAGGGTCACCAGCACCTTGCGGCGGGTGTTCGCGGCCGGAGCCGGCGCGGCCAGGGCGGCCCGGCTCAGGAAGCCGGGGCCGGCGCCCCCGGCTCCGACGCTGAAGAGGGCGATGCCGCCGGCCTTGAGAAACATTCTGCGGGTCCACATGCTCATGCTCCTTTAGCGCCGCTGGAACTCGGGCGAGCCCAGCTTCATCGCGACGGCTCGGTCGGCGTCCACCTCCACCCCGCGCACCCGGCCGGCCGCCAGCTCCAGGCCGAAGTTCATGCGCTGGAGGAGGGCGCCCGTGTTCACCCACGCCTCGGCGCGGTCGGGGTAGCCGGTGGGAGCCGGGGCGGCGTAGAGCGGCTGGCCCATCTTGGCGATCCACTCCAGGGCCTCGCGCGGGTCTTCGACCTGGGCGCCGGTCGAGCGCAGGGCCGAGGCCACGACCTCGAAGGGGGATTTGATCTTCGCTCCGACGGTCTCCCGTTTCCAGAATTCCGGCGAGGAGGCGAGCGCCGCCAGCATCGCCCGGGTGTCGCCGCCGCTCGTCCGGTAGACCTGGGCGAGCCGGTCGATCAGGGCCGGCGAAGGCTGATCCGATACGAAGCGGACCGCGAGCTTGGCGGCCAGGTGGCGGGCGGTCGCGGGGTGGGACGCGACGAGGTCGAGCACGGCCTCGCCGTCCTCGATGCCGCGGCCGGCCGGGAAGCTCCGGCCGAGGATCACCTTTTTCCCGGCGTCGTGGGCGTCGGCCCGGAAGAGGAACTGCCCGTCCACCTCGAAGCCCAGGCGGCCCCTGCGGCCGGCCTCGCCCAGCCGCCCCGCCGGCAGCACGGTCCAGCCGGTGAAGGCGCGGGCGACCTCGGTCACGTCCTGCTGGGTATAGCCGCCGTCCACTCCCAGGGTGTGGAGCTCCAGCAGCTCGCGGGCGTAGTTCTCGTTGAGCCCGCGCGAGCGCGGCTT
>DATAHG010000512.1:0-11531 GCA_036263295.1 Thermoanaerobaculia bacterium
CGCTCACGATGGCCGTGGTCACCCTGTTCCTGGGGCTCTTCCACGGCCGCCTCCATGGCCGGCGCAGCAAGCGCCGCTGGACCTTGCACCTCGACGACGCCGGCCTCCGCCTCCAGACCCGCGCCTTCGGCCGGCCTTTCACCGCTTCCTGGGCTGATGTCGAGAGCATCGAGGCGGACGACCGCGAGGCCCGCATCTTCGCCCGCGGCGGGCGGGAACGCCGTCTCGACCTGACCGACCTCGCCAACGCGGACCAGGTCCGCCAGGCTCTCCTCGCGGCGCGCGAGCGGCTCGCCCCCGTCTCTCCTTGAGCGCCGAGAAATCACAAACGACACGCGATCTGTGACCCGACAGAGGGATGTTGTCACAACATCTCGGGACACCGTGACGAAAGATCTGTAGACCGTCACGACTCGGGCAGCGAACGTTACGAAGCGGAGAGACTCCGCGACGACGTGACGAAGAGTCATGACGAAACACAGAAAGAACGTGACGAGAGATGGAGAGATCGTCACCACCTACCAAGAGAACGTGACGAAGCAGCGGTACAACGTGCCAAAACGTGGAGACATCGCGACAAAGTGCCGATGAGAAGTGACGAAGCGTAGAGACTTCGTGACGAGCTACGGATGCGACGTGACAAAACGAAGAGATTCCGTCGCAACGTGGGGAGACATCGTGACAACGTCGGGAAGGAAAGTGACGAAGCGGGGAGACTTCGTGACAACGTCTCGGGACTTTGTCACGGCTTGCGTCTGAGTTTTTACGGTGTACGCCCGAGTTGTCACGGCTTTCGGCAGGGCCGACGGCGCTCCTCGTGCCGTTCTCTGAATCCACACGAAACGTTTGAATATTGCGGGTTTTCTATTAAAATCATCCGTAACACAAACTATCGGCCTTCGCCGTATAGTGGTGTTATGAATCCCCAACATCAGTGGATGCGAGTCTGCGGGCTGGCCGGCCTGGCGGTGCTCCTGCTGTCGCTCACGGGGTTCCAGCCAGCCAACGATAAAGGGAGTCTGCTCCCCTGGGATTCCGCCGAGTGGCCGATCGCCGTGGGCGAGGTCCACGCTCGGCAGATCACGGTGAAACCGGACACCGCGCTTTTGATCGCCGTCGATCAACACAGCATCGATCTCATGATCGAAGCCCGCGGGCCGGCGCTCCCCGAGCCGCTCACCGTCGCAGCGGGCAACGATCGCTGGGGGGCCGAGGTCCTCCTCCTCGAAGCTCCGGGTGAGTACGACATCAAAATTCGATCAAAAAAGAAATCCGCCTGGCCGGGACGCTACATGCTGAAGACCGAGACTTTCCCAGCCGCAGCGCAGCCCGATGCCCGGCGCGACGCCCTGGCCTTGATGAGCCGGGCCGGGCAGGAGGCCTTCCGGGATACCGCCGAGGGTCGCCTCCAGGCGATCACCGATTACCGCCAAGCGTTGGAGAAGTGGAAGGAACTCCGAGACTCGTCCTGGCAGGCCGAGACCGTCACCTGTCTCGCCTTGCTGGAGATCGCTTCAGATCAATATCCGGTGGCGGAGGAGGATCTGCTCACGGCACGCACCCTCTGGGACGACTTGGACGAGCCGCGCCGGGAAGCCGAGGCGCTGAACTGGCTGGGCCGCCTCTATCAAGAGACGCAATCCGCGGAAAAGGGACGCAAGCCTCTGGAGGAAGCGCTGGTCCTCTGGCAAAGCGTGGGCGAAACGTTCGATGAGGCGGAGACCCAGAGCAACCTGGGGCTTGTCGCCCGCCGGCTCGGCGACTTGCCGGTGGCGCTCGCTTCCTTTCAAAAAAGCCTCGCGCTCTTCCGAGGGCTGCATATCCGCGACCGGGAGGCGGGGGCTCTTCAGAACCTCGCCAGCGTCTACGATGACCAAGGCGATCTGGATACCGCGATCGCTTCTTACCACGAGGCTCTCGTCCTGTGGCACGACCTCGGCGATCCGCGCGAAGCCGAGGTGCTCAACAACATCGCCTGGGTGCAGCGCCGCCTGGGCCAGTGGCAGGAGGCCTTGCGGCTATACGGCGAAGCCCGGGAACGCCTGCCCGCCGACGATCTGGGCCTGCGGGCCACGGTGCTCAACAACATCGCCTATACCTACAACGAGATCGGGGAGCCGGAACGCGCACTCCCCTATTTCGAGGAGTCCCTCGCCCTGTACCGCAAAATCGGCAATCGATCGGGCGAGGTCACCGTCTTGAACAATCTCGGGGTTAATTCGCGCAAGCTGGGCCAACTCGCCCAGGCCCGCACCTACCACCAGCAGGCTCTCCGCGGCGCCACCGACCTGGAGGATGCCGCACAGCAGGCATCCAGCCTGGAACGTCTGGCTGATGTCGACCTCGACGAACGTGCCGCCGCGGAGGCGCTGAGCCAACTCGACCTCGCCGCCGATCTCCGGCGGGCGGCGAACAATCGTCGGGCCGAGACCGGAATCCTTCAAAAGCGCGGCCAGGCCCTGATCCTGGCGGGACAACCGCTTGAAGCCCTGCCTCTTTTACAGGGCGTGCTGGAGAGACGCCGCGCCGTGCGCGACCCGTCCGGCGAGGCCGAAACCCTTTATATTCTGGCGACCGCCGAGCGGGCCCTGGGGCAGCCCCAAGAGGCCGAGGCCCACGCCCGAGCCGCTCTGGCCCGGGCCGAGGACTTGCGGGCCGGTTTTCCCAGCCCGGATCTGCGGGCCTCCTTTCTGGCCACGCGCCAGCGGGTCTATTCCTTTCTGATCGATCTCCTGATCGATCGCGACGCGGCAGAGCCCGGGGGCGGCCACGCTCGAGAGGCTTTCGCCATCAGCGAGCAGGCCCGTGCCCGGAGTCTTCTCGACAGCCTGCGCGGTGCCTATGCCGTACCCGCCGGCAGCACCGTCCCCGCCGATCTGGTGATCCGGCGCCGTGCCCTGCGCGGCCGGTTGAGCGCTCAGGTCAACGCGCGCTGGAAGCAGAGCGGAGCCGAGGCCCAGGTCACCGAGCGGGCGATCGATTCGATCCTGACCGAGATCGACGCCGTGGAGGCGGAGATCCACCGGCACGATCCGCGGGTCGCCGCCAACGCGCCGAGGCCGGCCACACTCCAAGAAATCACCGGCTGGCTGGGGCCGGACACGATGCTCCTGGAGTATGCCCTCGGCGAGACTCGCAGCTTCCTCTTCACCCTGGCGGGGAGCAAGCTGCGGGTCCACCTTCTCCCCGCCCGGGCCGAGATCGAGCGCCGAGCCCGCGCGGTCTACCAAGACCTGAGCACGGCCCGGTCCGGGGCGACGGAGGCGGAAAAAGCCAGCACGGCTCGCGACTCGACGGAGCTGGCGCGGATCCTCCTCGGCCCTGTCTGGGGCGAAATGGCCCACCTCCGGCGGCTCGCCGTGGTATCCGACGGGGCGCTGGAGATCCTCCCCTTCGCGGCCCTGGAGGTCCCCCCGCCCGGCGCTGACTGGAAGGTTCCTGGCGGGCGGCAGCCGCTGCTCGAATACCTGGAGGTGGTCTCGATCCCCTCGGCCACCACGCTCGGCCTCCAGCGCCGGCGCGCCCGTCAGGTCCGGCCGGCCGATAAGCTGGCCGCGATCCTGGCCGACCCGGTCTTCTCGGCTGACGATCCGCGGCTGGCCTCGGGGCCGCGCACCGCGCGGCCGTCGGTGACGGTGGCGGCGCTCCTCCGAGACGGCGAGGCCGACGCCCTGCTCCCCCTGCCAGCGACCCGCCGGGAGGCGGAAGCCATCGCCCGCCTCGCCCCAGCCGGCCAGATCTCCACCTGGCTCGGGACGGACGCCAGCCGCGAGGCCGTGCTCTCCGGAAAGCTGCGCGATTACGGCATCCTGCACTTCGCCACTCACGGCCGGGCCGATTCCCGCAACCCTGAGCTGTCCGGCCTCTTCCTTGCGCAGGTCGACGCCGCGGGACAACCCCGGCCGGGGTTCCTCAGCCTGGGGGACATCTATGACCTCGACCTCGACGCCGGGCTGGTGGTGCTCTCGGGCTGCCGGACCGCTCTCGGCAAGGAGGTGCGCGGCGAGGGCCTGATCGGGTTGACCCGGGCTTTCCAGTACGCGGGCGTACCGCGCGTCGTGGCGAGTCTCTGGCCGGTGCAGGACCGCGCCACGGCCGACCTGATGGGCCATTTCTACCGGGCGATGTGGGGCCATGGCCACCTGCCGGCCGCCGCTGCCTTGCGCGAGGCCCAGAAGGAGCTACGCCGCAATCAGCACTATAGCAATCCCAGATCATGGGCGGCCTTCGTCCTCCAGGGTGACTGGGACTGATCCCCCTGGGATGGATCCTGCCGAAAAAGGTTGAGATAAATCCTGTACCGGCGACAGTTGGGGACGGCCCTGGCTCTCAGGGCGAACACAAGGAGAGAACCATGAGCAGCTTGCAGGATCTGCAGACCAAGACCTGGATCATCGAGACCTCCCAGGGCACCGATCTGGTGCACGGCGACCGGCTGGTGTTCGCCAACGGTCGCATCCTCAAGGAGTGGGCCAGCGCCTACACCGTCAAAGACGACGAGATCACCGGGCGGGTGGGCGGACTGATCTTTCACATTCGCCCAGCTACGTCCGGCCAGATGGTCTGCACCTTTACATCGGACACCACCACATCCACGACCGAGCCTGCCAACTCTTCGCGGGTCGCGTCACCCACGGGGGGCCTGGGAACCGCTGACCCGTTTGGCACCAGCCATCCGACCCCTTGTATGACCATCCGCTCCGACGGCACGTTTGTGGCTCTGGCGGGGAATGGCGACGAGCGTCCGATCTCACATCCCACGCCCACGCCGGTCCCCACTCCCGCGCCGCAGCCGGTATTCGGGCGCCGCCAGTAAGATCGGACCGGAACGGAAAGGATCAGGGTTCATCGCCATGTCGATCTCACTGGCTCCCAGGAGATCGAGCCCCAGTGCCCGAGGTATAATGGCGCTCGTCCCTGACAGATCCGGAATCCGGCCGTCCAGGCCGGAGAGCCCAGGCGGAGGCACACTTGGCGCCGTGAGCAGCGAGGCAAGGCCCGAGCCGGACGAGGCGACGATCGCCGCCGACCTCGTCCGGCGGATTACGGCAGGGGATCCCCTCGCCGAGAGCCAGCTCGTCGAAAGATATCGGCGTGCCCTGCTCTGTCTGCTGCAACATCTCGGGGCCCTGCCGGATCAGGCGGAGGACCTCCAGCAGGAAACCTTTCAAATCGTGATCGAACGGGTGCGCCGGGAAGGGCTCGCGGACCCCGCCGGTCTCGGCACCTTCCTGCGTGGCACCGCCCGCAACCTCTACGCCAACGCGCGGCGCAAGACCGTGCGGCGCCGCACCTGGGGAGACGCGGGCGAGCTGGCGCAGGCCCCCACCGCTTCGCCGAGCCAGCTCCAGTCCTTGCTGCTCGAAGAAGAGGCAGCGATCGTTCGGCGCCTGATCGGCGAGCTTCACAACGAGCGTGACCAGCAGCTTCTCCTGCGTTTCTATCTCGGCGAGGAGGACAAGGAGAGCATCTGCGCCGATCTCGGCCTCGACCATCTCCACTTCAACCGCGTCCTCTTCCGGGCCCGCCAGCGCTTCAAAGAGCTGATGGAACGTTTTGAAAAACGCCAGGCTCTCGCCCGAAACCGTTGAGCGATTCCGAGGAACGGCAGGCCGCCATGGATCATGACTACATCGAGGAGTATCAGGTCGCCGAGCGATATGTGATGGGAACGCTCCCGGAGGAGGAGGTGGAGCGCTTCGAGGATCACTACTTCTCCTGCCCCGAGTGTCAGGAAAGGATCGAGATCGCCCGCTCCATGCGGCGAGGTTTCCAGAGGGTCGCCCGGGAAGACGCCACAGTGCTGACTTCCGCCCGCCAGCTCGCCTTCGTGGCCTGGCTCACCCGCCTGGGGCGCTCGCGCCAGATCGGAGCGCTCTTCCTGGCCTTCGCCGTTATCACCCTGCTGCCCGCAGGTCTGTCCTGGCAGGCGCATTCGGAGAGTGGGCGCGCCCGGGAAGACGCCCGCGCGGCCGAGCGGCTGCTCTCCTCCGAGAGGGCCCGCAGCGCCCAGGAAACCGCGCGGCTCCGCTCCGACCTGCAGAAGAGCAACCGCGACCTGGACCAGGCGCGCGAGGCCCGGGCCGAAGCCGACGAACGGCTCGCCCGCGCCCTCCAGAATTCCGCGAAAGCCCCTTTGCTCTACCTCGAGATGGAAAGAGACGCCGATCCAGGCTCCCCCCCCACTCAGCAGCTCCGGCAACCGGAGGTCCCGGTCGAGCTGGCCGTGGATCCCTCCTTTGCCTCCTATCGTGTCGTCCTCAAGAACGCTCAGGGCCACGAGATCTGGAGCCGCGCCGGCCTGCGCCTGACCGAGGACGAAACCCTCCGCTTCAGGCTCCTCGCCAGTGTTGTCCCTCCCGGCGACTACACCTTCGTCGCCGAGGGGAGCGCCTCCGGCGGCAAACCCGCCACCGCCGGCCGCTTCCCCTTCCGCGTCGTACCCGCAGACTGACTCGAAAACCTTTTCTTTTTCGCCGGCGTTCTGATTTCTCCATTTTCTTGAGATAGCGCCCAGGTTCGCGACAGTTGGAGGTGCTCGTTCGCGACAACGGACGAGTCTCAAAAAAAGGAGAAATCATGCGAACGAAAGCGATCTGTCTCGGCCTGCTTCTGGCACTGGCATCGGCGCACGCCTACGCCCAGAAAGACGCCGCCAGGAGAGTCCCCGTCGAAGACTCACCGGCAATCCTCGATCCCACCATCCCCGGCCCTGGGACTGCCGCGCCCACCTGTCCCGGCCTGGAGGGCTGTGTGCCGAACGTCGGATGCCCGACCGGCTCCATCAGGATCTCCCCGGGACAATCGATCCAGCGGGCGATCGCCGCCGCCCCCTGCACCGGCGCGGTCCTCTGCGTGGCGCCCGGAACCTACAACGAAAAAATCGATTTTCTCGGCAAGCCGATCCATCTCGTCGCGTCCGGGCCGGGTGCCATCCTCGACGGGGGCGGCACCGGAACCGTGGTGACTTTCCAGACCGGCGAAGGGAAGAACAGCATTCTCGACGGTTTCCAGATTCAGAACGGTCAGGCCAACTACGGCGCCGGCATCCTGATCAAAGACGCCTCCCCCACCATCCGCAACTGCAAGCTGGTCAAGAACCAGGCGACCGGGAGTTACGCCCGCGGCGGCGGGATCGGCGTGACCGGAGCCCAGTCACGGCCCGCCATCACTTGCACGCAATTTCTGGGCAACACTGCGGCCTATGCGGGGGGCGGCTTGATCAGCACCTACTCCGCCGATCCCTATCTGCGCTCCAATCTGTTCGAAGGGAACCGCGCCGACTACGGCGGCGGGATCGGCGTGCATATCAACGGGCGCCTCGACCTCGGCACCAGCCTGCTGATCGGCAACCAGGCCATCGACGGAGCGGGTATCCACGTCGGCACCACCTACGGCAACGTGCTGGTGCGCCGCACCTGGCTCAAAGGCAACCGTGCCACCGCTCACGGCGGCGGCATGTGGGTCGCGGCCGGCTTCGCCGATGTGATCAACAGCAACTTCGACGGCAACTCGGCGGCCGACGGAGGCGGTCTCGCGGCGGGCTACGGTAGCATGGTGAACGTCGCGAACACCCTGTTCGTCCGCAACCAGAACGCTAACAGCAGCGCCGCCCTGATCAATTCGAGTGGCTCCAACACCTCGGTCGTGAACCACTACAACGCCTTCTTCGGGAACACGGGCGGCCCCAACTACAAAGGAACATACGGAGACAAGGGGCTCGTGCTGCTACCCGGGTTCGGAAACTCGTGTCGTCCGAGCCCCGGGTCCCCGGCCATCAACGCCGGCATTCCCGATTATCACTTCAATGATCTTGACGGCTCCCGCAGCGATATCGGCCCCTGCGGCGGCCCGGCGATCTGAAGAACACTTTTCGAAAACACGAAGGGGGACCCGCCGGCCCGCCTCACGGCAGCCGGTAGATCCCCCGCGTGCTCGTTCCCGCGTAGAGCGCGCGCCGCACCGGATCGAAGGCCAGAGGTCCGTTGACCCGGCCCTGGAACTGCGGATCGTCGGCGCCGACTTTCTGCCATCCGGTGCGCCGCCACTGATAGATCCCCTGAGCCCCGACGCTGGCATAAGGATGTGATGGGTCGCTCGGATCGAAAGCCAGGCCGTCGACCGGCCCCAACAGGAATTCGCCCGCCGTCATGGCCTCCAGGCGGCGCCCACCGTCCTCGCTGCGCCAGACCCCGGCGTCGTCGGTGCCGATCCACAGGACGTTCGATCGCCGCGGATCGACCGCGAGAGCGTCCACCACGCGGAACGGCAGGGTCTGCTGGGTCTGCGTCTGGCGCCAGGTCGAGCCGGCATCCTTGCTCACATACAGGCCCTCGAAGCCCCAGGCGTACAGGGTGCCGTCGCTGGGCGCGACGGCGAGTCTCCCGGCGAGGTTGTACAGGCGGGGCAGGGGGTGCCAGGTCCGTCCGTCATCGAGCGTGCGATAGACGAACGGACCGACGATTCCCGGGCCGATCGGCGCGTAGGTGCGGACATAGACCACGCCCGGACGGATGGGATCGATCACGATCTGTTGGATCACCCGCCCCTCCACCCCGCGCGGCAGCGTCAGCCCTTGCCAGGTGCGGCCGGCATCGCGCGAGCGATGGAGCTCCAGGGCCCCCGCCCACACCACCGCCGGATCGCGCGGATCGACCGCCAGAGCCGGCGAAGCCAGGGTATCGCCATGAAGCCCTTGAACCACGCGCTCCCAGGACCGTCCGGCGTCGCGGCTGCGGAATACCCCCTCCCCTCCCGGGCTCGCGAAGACCGTGCCGTCCCGGGCGACCGCGATATCTCCCACGATGAAGCCGCTGATCCCGCGGCTCGAAGCCCGCCAGGTCACACCGCCGTCGGCCGAGCGCCACAGCCCCCGGCCTCCCGAGGCGACCAGCACCTCGTCCTCCCCGGTCGCCGCGATGCGGAAGACGACGTCACTCAGGACGCTGCTCGTGGTCCAGGTCAGGCCGCCGTCGTCGCTCACCACCACCTTCTCGTTTTGGTTGCCGCTGCCTTCGAAGGTCGCGCCGACCAGCCGCCCCTCCTTCGTGATCGTCATCGTGCAGGCGAATTGTTTGCCGTCGAGAGGAAGGAGCCGCCAGGCGCCTCCCGTGAATACAACCGGATGGCAACCCGCCAGCGCATAGGCTCGGTGCGGACGCACCGGATCGAAAAACATCGGAGCCACCTGTTGCCGATCGATCGCGCCCGCCGCCCGGCGCCAGGTCGCCCCGGCGTCGCGGCTGATCGAAAGCTCACCGGGCCCCTGCAGGCTCGAATCGTTGGTGGCCGCGTGCCACACCGCCGGGGCCAGCGGATCGATCGCGAAAGCGGTCACCGCATGCCCGCCAAAAGCGATCAATCGCCACTCCCTCGATCCGTCCTTGCGGAACAGCCCGAGATCCGTCGCCGCGAACACCACGTCGGGATCCGCCGGATCCCGCACGAACAGGTTCACCCGGGGGATCGAGCCTTCGTAGAGGAACCCCTCCGCATCCTGCTCGAACGTGCGGCCCCCGTCCACGCTGCGCACCACCCGCTCCTGAAGCGTGGGCGCCGCGTACAGCACGTCCGGATCGCGAGGATCCACGCTAACCGCCGCGAAAGGCCGGGGGTTCACTTCGCGCCAGCTCTCCCCGCCATTGTCGGATCGATAGAGGCCCGAATAGCTCGTGGAGACATAAAGGATTTCGGGGTCGTTCGTCGGAAAGAGACGGTACCCGTCATGCCCGAACGGGCCGACCGGCTGCCAGCGCGGCTCGGCCGCCAGGGCCGGGAGGGCGAGAAGGGCCGACAGAAAGACGATCGCGGCAAGGGGGAGATTTGTGCGCTTCATGCGAGTAGTTTAGCGCACCCGCCTCTGGAGGGGGATCCCTCCTTCCGGGAAGACGGCGGGAAGGAGGGATTGGACTATCTAATCAGTCAATAATGCCGCAGCCCGAATCGCAGCCCGAGCACTTGAAGGCGTCGTTCATCAGAAGACCACCTTCCACCTTGGCGATCTCTTCGGTCGCGAGCTTCTTCAGAGTTTCCCGATTGAGTTGGAGTTTGCGATCACGCTTCTTCATATAAAAACTCCCAAAAAGACCCGCGGGGCGGCATTGCCGGGCGGGGTCCGGGGAGTCTAGCAGACCGTCTCCAGACCCGGGTCCCTCCCTCGATCCCGCAGCCCGGAGGGGCAACCGCCCGAATCCACATCGCCCCCCCGCCCTCCGATCCGGATAAGATACGCCTCCATGGCACAGATCCGACCCTTCCAGGCGTTACGCCCTACTCCTGAAGCCGCCCCCCGTGTCTCGTCCGTCCCCTACGACGTGGTCAACACCGAGGAGGCCCGGGCCCAGGCGGCCGGCAACCCGCTCAGCTTCCTCCGTGTCACCCGGCCCGAGATCGACCTGCCGCCGGGCACCAACATCTATGCCGATGAGGTCTACGCCCGGGGCGTCAGCAACTTCGCGGAGCTGCGGCGGGCGGCGCCGCTGGTCCAGGACCCCGAGCCGAGCCTGTACTTCTACCGGCTCCGCGACGGCGGCCACGAGCAGACCGGGCTCGCCGCCGGCTACTCGGTCGACGAGTACGACCAGGGGCTGATCAAGAAGCACGAGCTCACCCGGCGCGACAAGGAGGATGACCGCACCCGCCACATGGTCGAGCTGCGGGCCCAGACCGGGGTGGTGTTCCTGACCTACCCCGCGGCCGCCGAGGTGGACGAGATCGCCCGGCGGGTCTGTGCCGGCGCCCCGCTCTACGACTTCACGGCCGAGGATGGCGTGGCCCACACCCTCTGGCGGGTCGGCCCCGAGGACGGCGCCGCCCTGGTGGCCGCGTTCGGCCGCGTTCCCGCCCTCTACATCGCCGACGGCCATCACCGGGCGGCGAGCGCCGCGCGGGCGCGGGCGGTCCTCCGTGGAGAGGGGGGCGCCACGGGGGAGTTCGACACCATGCTGGCGGTCGCCTTCCCCGACGACCAGGTGAGAATCCTTCCCTACAACCGCCTCGTGAAGGACTTGGCCGGACACTCCCCCACCGCCTTCCTCGAAGCCGTGGGGGCCAAGGTGCCGGTCCGCCCCGGCGGGCCCACTCCGTCGAAGAAGGGCGAGGCATCGATGGACCTCGACGGCCGCTGGTATACGCTCGACCTCGGCGCCGCCCGCCAGGCACACCAGGAGGACGGCGGGGACCGGATCGGGAGCCTCGACGTGTCGATCCTTCAGCGGGCCGTGCTCGCGGACCTTCTGAAGATCGGCGATCCGCGCTCGGACCAGCGGATCGACTTCGTCGGCGGCGCGCGCGGCACCGCGGCGCTGGAGGAGGCGGTGAACAGCGGCCGGGCCGCGGTCGCGTTCTCCATGTATCCGGTGACCGTGGGCGACCTGATGGCGATCTCGGATGCCGGCGGCATCATGCCGCCCAAATCGACGTGGTTCGAGCCCAAGCTCCGCGACGGCCTGATCATTCATCTGATCTGACCTCGAATTCCTTCTGCTGGGGAGATTCCGATGAAAGTACTGGTCGCCGATAAATTCGAAAAG
>DATAHG010000513.1:0-13387 GCA_036263295.1 Thermoanaerobaculia bacterium
ATCTCGTCGAGGTGGCGGGCCAGGGCCTCGGCCTGCTCGCGCATGGGGCGGGCATAGGCGCGGTTGCGGGCGTCCACCGGAGTCTTGCGCATCTTCGCCATGCGCTCGACCGTGACCGGCCAGTCCGGCAGCACAAAACCATAGCCGGGGGCGATCACCAGGGCGCCGAGCTCGGCGAACTCCGGCGGCGGCGCCGCGAACCGCCGGGCATAGGCGATCTTGCCGCGGAAATAGAGCGAGCTGCAGAAGGAGAAAGCCTGCTCGATCGGCACCCCCTCGGGGCTGCGGTACTGGCGGGCCGTCGTGAAGCGGGCGTCGGGGGCGGTGAGCTGGGCCGCGCGGACCCCCGACAGACTGGCGGGCGAGAGCAAAAAAACCTTGTGTCCGGAATCCGTTTCCTTCATACTTCTTTACGGAACGGCGCGGCGGGGTCTCTCATTCCCGCTACGCGCTTTCCCGCCGCTCTTCGAGCGGGATCGAACGAGAAAAACTGGGTTTCAGGCCGTGCGTCCCTTGCGGCTACCCCTCCAAACGCCGCTTCGGCACCGCGGGGGGCGCCCGGCCTGAAGCCCAGCTTTTTTCCGTCTTTTCACGCCGGCATGTGGCGCTCCAGGAGCGCCTCCGCTTCCGCCGCCGGCACTGGACGGGCGAACAGGTAGCCCTGCCCATACTCGCAGCCCAGGCGGTGGAGCATCTCGATCTGCTCCCGCCGCTGGATCCCCTCCGCCACCACCTCCATGCCGAGCAGATGGGCCAGCCGCACGATCGTCTCGACGATCGCCATGTTCTCCGGCGCCTCGTCGATCCGGGCCACGAACGACCGGTCGATCTTCAGGATGTCCATCGGAAAGCGGTGGAGATAGTTGAGGGACGAGTACCCCTTGCCGAAGTCGTCCATATAGAGCTGGACGCCGCTCTCCTTGAGGCGGGCGAAGCGGCTGCTCGCCGACTCGGCGTGCGGCAGGATGACCCCCTCCGTGATCTCCAGGCCGAGACAGGCCGGGTCGATCCCCGACGCCGCCAGCGCCTCGTCCACCAGGTCGAAGAGGTCCGAGTGGAAGAACTGCGTATTGGAGAGATTGACGCTGAGCGTCAGGCGGCCGTGGCCGGGGTGGCGCTCCTGCACCTCCCGCAGCCAGTGGCAGGCCTCCAACAGGATCACCCGGCCCATCGGGACGATCAGGCCGGTCTCCTCGGCCACGAAGAGGAAATCGTCCGGCGTCAGGGTCCCGCGCTGCGGATGGTGCCAGCGCAACAGCGCCTCGAACCCCACCACCCGGCCGGACGAGAGCTCCACGAACGGCTGGTAGAAGACCTCGAGCTGGCCGCGCTCGCCCGCCTTGCGCAGATCGGTCTCGAGCTGCAGCCGGTCGAGCATCGAGCGGTGCATGCCGCGGTTGAACACCACGTGGCAGGAGCGCCCCGAAGCCTTGGCCCGGTACATCGCGGTGTCGGCGTCGCGCAGCAGGTCCTCGGGTTTCTCATACTCCGGAGTGCAGACCGCGATGCCGATGCTGGTGGTGATCACCACCTCGTGCCCTTCCAGGTGGATCGGCGCGGTCAGGCGGTCGTGGATGCGGTCGGCCACCCGCACCGCGTCCGAGACATCGCGCCCGGCTTCCACCAGGATCGCGAACTCGTCGCCGCCGACCCGGGCGATCGTATCGGTCGGCCGCAAGGCGCCGGAGAGGGCGGCGGCGATCTGCACCAGCAGCTCGTCCCCCACCAGGTGGCCGAGGCTGTCGTTGACGATCTTGAAGCGGTCCACGTCGAGAAAGAGCACCACCGTCAGGCGGTCGGGCTCGCGCAGGGACCGCTCCATCGACTGGCGCAGGCGGTCCATGAACAGCACCCGGTTGGGCAGCCCGGTCAGCTCGTCGTGCAGGGCGTCGTGGAGCAGCCTCTCCTCGGCCACCTTGCGGTCGGTGACGTCGTGGGAATTGAGGACGATGCCCGCCACGGCCGGCTGGCCGAGGAGATTGGCCCCGGTGGACTCCAGCACGCGCCAGGAGCCGTCGCGGTGGCGGCAGCGGTACTCGATCGTCACCGTCTCGCTCGGCCGGTCGGTCTTCTCGGCCAGCGCGCAGAGCGCCTCCGCCACCCGGGCGCGGTCGTCGGGGTGGACGAAATCGAAGACGCTGCGCCCCAGCGAGTCCTCCGGCCCGCGGCCGAGCACCCGCTGGTGCGACGGGCTCTCGTAGCGCACCGTGCCGTCGGCGCCGAGGATGGCGATCATGTCCGAGGCGTTCTGGACCAGCGACCGGAAGCGCTCCTCGCTCGCCCGCAGCGCCTCCTCGGCGCGCCGGCGGTCGGTGACGTCCTCCATCGCCCCCTCATAGTGGAGGATCTCCCCCTCCGGGCCGCGGAACGCCTTGACGCTGAAGCGCACCCAGATCGTCCCGCCGTCGAGCCGGCGGACGCGCGCCTCGAAGGTCTGCGAATCCGCCCCGTCGGCGAGCGGCCGCTGCCAGCGCCCGCGCTCGCCGGGATCGACATAGAGGTCGGCGGCGTTGACCTGCACCAGCGCCTCGCGGCTGGGAGCCCCGAGAATCTGCATCAGGCCGGCGTTGACCTCCAGGAGCTGGCCCGACGGCGTCGAGCGGTAGAGTCCCACCGGCACCCCGTCGAACAGGCTGCGGAAGCGCTCCTCGGACTCGCGCAGGGCGCGGTCCGTGCGCTTGCGCTCCGTGATGTCGCGGGCGAAGGCGCAGAAATACTCCCGCCCGTCGAACTCCAGGTAGTTGATCGTGACCTCGACCGGGAACCGGCGGCCGGTCTTGGTGACGTGGACCGCCTCGAACGTCGCCGACCCCTGGCGGCGGATCTCGTGCGAGATCTCGCTGAACAGCTCGAGATGGTAGTCCGGGGCGATCTGCGGGATCGTCATGGCGAGCAGCTCCTCGCGGGAGTAGCCCAGCGAAGCGCAGGCCGCCTCGTTGACATAGAAGAACGAGCCGTCCGGCCGGATCCAGAACGCCGCGTCGGCCGTGCGGTCGATCGAGAACTGCGTGATCCGCAGCGCCTCCTCGGGGCTGTCGAGCGGCCCGGTCTGCCCGGCCTGGCGGGTGGAGTCATCCTGGAGTAAAAGCGCGTGCATGGCCACGAGCCCTCGAAGCGGAACGGAACGAAATACATCTGGACGTCGGATACCAACCGGAGATTATACCCTTTCTCCTTAAAAGTTCCTTCCATCTAGCAAGGACTGCAAAAAATGTAACGGCTTTCGCTGCGCCGCTGTGGAATCATTCACAGACGAGGGTAGATCCGCTGAAGTAGTCTGCCCCGACAAGAGCGAGACGGGGAGCAACCCCGGACTTTCAGGAGGACACAATGGCCAGCTTGAATCCATCCATCGGCAGGATCCTGAAGACCGCCGCGGCCCTGAGCCTGGCGGCCTTGACCATGGCCGCGGTGCCACGGCAGTCCGCCCCCGCGGCGGCGGGGCAGGGCGAGAACTGCGGCCGCTGCGGCGGCGGTCTCACCAGCATGACCTTGCGCTACGACGGCACCAAGGCCGACGCCCGCATCGTGGTCTACCAGAAGGAGCGTTCGGAGACCCACACCCTGTTCGAGGGCGTGGTGCAGCCGGGAGAGGAATTCACCGTCGAGGGGGCCAACTCCCGCGGCACCCTGGAGCCGGTCATCCATGTCTTCGTCAACGGGCGCCTCGACACGCCGATCCCGACGAGCTGCGAAGGGATCTTCGGCGCCGGCCTGCACCGCGGCAGCTTCGAGGTGACCGCGGCCGAGAGCCAGGAAGGCGGCAAGGTCTGCCTGGATGATCCGGACGGCGGCGAAGAAGAGACCTGCTGCGAAGGTCAGGTCAACCAGCTCACCCTGCGCTACAACGGCGACGTCGCCGACGCCCAGGTGAAGATCACCCAGCGCGACGGCTCGCGCACCGTGGTGCTGTTCGACGCCAAGGTCCAGCCGGACGGCGAGATCGAGATCGCGGGCAAGAACCGCCAGGGCACCTTCGGCGCGGTGATCCAGGTCTACGTCAACGGCGCCCTCAACACCCGCATCCATACGAGCTGCGACGAGCCGGTCGGCCCGGGCCTGATCCGCGGCGACTTCGAAGTGGTCTCCGGCACCAGCCGCAACGGCGGCGAGCTCTGCCCGGTCGAAGAAGAAGAGCCGGGAGACTGCGGCGACTGCGACGGCCAGGTGAGCGCCCTCACCCTCAAGTACACCGGCGACGAGGCCGACGCCAAGGTGCGGATCGTCCAGCGCGACCGCTCGCGCCTGGTCAACGTCTTCAACCGCACCGTGCAGCCCGGCGAAGAGATCAGCTTCCATGGCGTGAACCGCCAGGGCACCTTCGGCGCCGTCCTGCAGGTCTACGTCGACGGCGCCCTCAACACCCGCATCCACACGAGCTGCGACGACCCGATCGGTCCGGGCCTGGTGCGCGGCGACTTCGAAGTCGTGGCCGGATCGAGCCGCAACGGCGGCAAGCTCTGCCCGGTCGAGACGACCCCGTAGGACGGCAGGAAACGCACTTTCTTCCTCAAGGGCGGCCTCGAGCCGCCCTCTTTTTTTGTCCCCAGAAACACAAAGGCCCGAGCGGATCGCTCCGCCCAGGCCTCGTCCTTGGGAGGGATCGAAGAAGATCTACCGGCCGTCGCGGTCGGCGTCGCCGGGGATCGCCCGCTCGACACGGTGCCAGGCGTCGCGGGTCGCGTGCTTGGCCTCGTTCCAGGTGGCGCGGGATTCGCCCTTGACGTTGTCCCAGTTGCGGCCGAGATCCGACTCAGCCTGATCCCAGGTCTTGTTGCCGGCCTGGGCGCGCGACTCCCAGCCGTACTGATAGGCCGGCCGGTAGTCCTTGTCGTAGTTGTAGGTGCTGGAGTAATAGGGCTGGTTGCGATGATTCTCGCGCCAGTAGGAGTCCTCGACCGCCGGATCGATGCTCGCCGCGATGCCGTGACCGGCCATGGCGCCCACCGCGCCGCCGATCGCCGCGCCGACCAGCGTGCCGACCACCGGGCCGCCAACCGCCGTGCCGATCGCCGCACCCGCCGCCGCACCCGCCGTGGCGCCCGTGGCGCCGCCCACAGCAGAGCCGACCGCGTGGCCGGTCTCGTGATCGTTCACCAGGGTGTCGTTGTCGAATTTGTTAGCCATTGTTGTATCTCCTCTGTTGCCGTTCCGAGTTGAGACTGCCAGTAGACCAAACGCCTAGCGCCTTTTCGTAGCGCCTCTGCGGAAGGCCGTTCCGTCATAAACCATATTGCAAGGCCGGGGCCAACTTCGCCGGGCCGCGGCCGCCGGGCTGTGCTAGCATCCCGCCGCATTCCCATCCGGCAACCCCGCCCGCGGGCGACATGGCGCATCGAAGGAAGACGGAGAAGGCATGGAAATCTACGAGAACATCCTGGAGACCCTGGGCAACACCCCGCTGGTCAAGCTGAGCCGCTTCCACACCGGCGGCGGCGCCACCCTGGCGGCCAAGGTCGAATACTTCAACCCCGGCTCCAGCGTGAAAGACCGCATCGGCCCCGCCCTCATCGAGGCGGGCGAAAAAGCCGGCCTGCTCAAGCCCGGCGGCACCATCGTCGAGCCGACCTCCGGCAACACCGGCGTCGGCCTCGCCCTGGCCGCCAACCTCAAGGGCTACAAGCTGGTCTGCGTCACGGCCGACAAGATCCCCAAGGAAAAGGTCGCCCTGCTCGAAGCCCTCGGCGCCCGGGTCCTCACCTGCCCGACCAACGTCGAGGCCGACGACCCGCGCTCTTATTACAAGACCGCCGAGCGGATTCGGGACGAAGAGGGGGCCTACCTTCCGTACCAGTATTACAACCAGGCCAATCCGGAAGCCCACTACCGCTCGACCGGCCCGGAGATCTGGCGCCAGACCGACGGCAAGGTCACCCACTTCGTGGTCGGCGTCGGCACCGGCGGCACCATCAGCGGTACGGCCAAGTACCTCAAAGAGCAAAACCCGAACGTCCAGGTGATCGGCATCGACACGGTGGGGAGCGTCTACGAGTACTACTTCGAGCACCGCGAGCTGCCGCCGGCCGACCAGATCCACCAGTACCTGATCGACGGCATCGGCGAGGACTTCCTGCCGACCTGCGTCTGGTGGGACTACATCGACGGCATCGTGACCATCGACGACAAGACGGCCTACCAGGCGGTCCTGGAGCTGGCCCGCAAGGAGTCGATCTTCACCGGCTCCTCTGGCGGCGCCGCCATCGCTGGAGCCCGCCAGATCGCCGCCGCCCAGCCCGAAGGCTCCCTGGTCGTCTCCCTCCTCCCCGACTCCGGCGAGCGCTACCTCTCGAAGCTCAACGAGAAGTGGATGCGGGAGAAGGGCCTGCTGGACTGAGCCTCATCCCAATCTGCGGTTCAGCAGATCCGCCAGCCGGTACCCCGCGAGCGCGAGGGCCGGTCTGGCGGTGCGGAACGCCTTCCTCTTGTAGAACCAGGACGGCTCCACCCCCCGCTGGAGCGACCGCGGATAGACCATCCGCTTCGTCGTCGCGAAGCCCTCCCGCGCCCATTCCTCATACCGCCCCGGCTCCAGCCGGCCCGCGAACCGCTCGCGCGGCTCCCGGCGTTCGATCCGCTCCGCCCATTTCTCGACATAGCGGGCCTCGTCCATGCCCTCCCGCGGATGGCGCCGCACCAGGATGCTGTCCCAGTACCAATGAAGGTTGTCGTCGTCCTTGGGCGCGAGCAGGAAGAGATTGCCGCCGCGGTCCCCCTCCGGCTCCTCGGGCGTGACCCGGGCGCTGGCGTGGAGAGGCTGATGGATGTCGCCGGCCAGGTGGAGGAGCCACGCGAGGTCGACCGCCCGTTCGGCATCGCTCCGGCCGGGATCCTTCAGAGCCGCATCCAGCTCGCCCAGCCGCTCGACCGCGTTCTCGGCCGCCGGCTTGAGGTCCGGCCGGTCGCGCGGCGGACCGTCCGCCGGCTGCTCCCAGAAGAAGTTGGTGTAATGCCAGCTCCCGTGGTGGTATTTCGCCTCGCGCGCCGGGAACGCCTTGTCGCGCACGATGTCCGGCCAGGTGCTGGCCTTGAGGAACAATTCGCGGCCGTCGGCCGACAGATTCGCGAGGTCGGCGTCC
This sequence comes from Thermoanaerobaculia bacterium, assembly GCA_036263295.1. GTDB lineage: Bacteria > Acidobacteriota > Thermoanaerobaculia > Multivoradales > UBA5704 > DATAHG01. The sequence continues at coordinate 7,077 of DATAHG010000513.1, forward strand.
GGAGGCGCGCTGCGCAACAGCGCGACCGCCTTCTGCCGCGCCGCGGGCGTCAGGTTGTCCCAGGCGATCCGCGCGATCACCTGGTGTCCGGCGGCATCCCAGGCGGGAAGGGGAGAGGACAGGAAGAAGACGGCGGCCACGGCGAGCAGGATTCTTTTCATTGCAGGCTCCCGCGCCGAGTCTAACCGCGTTCCCGCGCCCCTGTCCCGCAATCCTCCGCGCCTCGCGACGGCCGGTCCCCGGCGTGGGGACCGCTCATCGTGAGTCGAGGAGGCCGGTCCCCGCCGTGGGGACCACCCATCGCGAGTCGAGGAGGGCGGTCCCCGGCGTGGGGACCACCCATCTTGAGTCAAGGAGGCCGGTCCCCGCCCTGGGGACCGCCCATCGTGAGTCGAGGAGGCCGGTCCCCGCCGTGGGGACCACCCATCGCGAGTCCAGGAGGGCGGTCCCCGGCGTGGGGACCACCCATCTTGAGTCCAGGAGGGCGGTCCCCGCCCTGGGGACCGCTCATCTTGAGTTAAGGAGGACGGTCCCCGCCCTGGGGACCACCCATCGCGAGTCAAGGAGGCCGGTCCCCGTCGTGGGGACCGCCCATCGTGAGTCGAGGAGGCCGGTCCCCGGCGTGGGGACCACCCATCGCGAGTCCAGGAGGCCGGTCCCCGCCATGGGGACCGCACAAGATGAGACAGGAAGGAGGGAGGGGAACCCCGGGGAAAGTGGCGCCTCTCCCCGGTAAAACAGGATCACTCGTCGGCGGAAGCGCTCGCCCCGGGCTCCTCGGCCGGTGAGCTGGGCTCGACCCCGGGCGCCTGCCGCCGGCGCACGCCCCGGAAGGGCTTGATCCCGAACTCCACGAGCCGCTCCGCTTCCGAACCGTAATGTTCCTTGACTCCAAGCTGGAGGACCGTGATCAACTTCGAAGCGCCCCCGAGAGCCTGCTGGAGCTGCCGGCTCACCTCCTGCTTTTCCGCCTGCAGGGCCGCCGCCCGTGTCGCAAGCTCCTGGATTTCCTTCAACTGCTCTTGGAGCTTGGCTGTCGAGAACCCGAGATGAGCCAGCTCCTCCGCCTTCGCGGTGATCGCGAGGGACAAGAGATTGCCTTCCTGCATGAGCTTGGCCGGAGACGGATACCGGCGCGAGATTCGAGCCATGTCGATTCCCCCAAAGGAAAGATGCTGCGACAACGATTGTGGGCGATTCTATAGAAACGGGGGACCCAAAGGAAGAGAGCGAAACAGATTCGGAGTAGCCCGGCAACAATTCGGCCTGCCTGCTATTTCGAGGCCCTGCCGGAAGTGCACGGTATACTGAAACCCAGGCGACCCGGATGCATGCGGGCGAGAAGAAAGGATGGACGAATGAAGATCTCCAGCGGTGGTCTCGTCGGCGTTCTGGTGTCCCTCGCGTTCCTTCATGCTTCGACTCCCCAGGCCCAGGCGGCGGAGCGTTGCCGGTTCAGCGTCAGCACTCTCCAATTCGTCGGCACCGCCACGGAGCAGGCGCAATGCCTGCTGCGGAACGTCGCGCCCTTCGGGCAGGTCGGCAGCCAGATGGCGGAGCTCCCGCCGGCTCTGGGAGACCTCGTGGGCAAGGACACGATCGTGGACAAGACGGCCCTCCGGCGGTTCCTCCGGGCGCATGCCATCGACGAAGCCCAGATCGGCGGCTCCCTCGACGAGCCCCTGTCCCGCGCGAACAATGGCAGCGCGAGCGCGCCGAGAGCCAGCTACTTTGTCATCCACGACACCAGCACCCCCAACCTTTTGAATGATCCATTCCCCTCGAACATCAATACTCCCGAGTGGCCGTTCAACAACTTTGCCAAGTACGGACAGGTCGCTCACGTCTTTGTAAACCGGGTCGGCGCCTCGACGACCAAGGTTCCGTTCGGAACTCCCTTTCGCGCCACGAAGTTCGAGACGCGAGAGCTGGGAATCAAAGGGAAAGGGCTCTTCCTGCACGTAGAGCTGATCCAACCCCGTCGCAGACATCCGAACGGCGGTTCTAAAAACGACGCACTGGCTCCCGATCCCGGCTTCACGGAAGCACAGCTCGACCGCCTGGCACTCCTCTACATCGCGGCGAGCACCCGGGCCGGCCACTGGCTCGTCCCGGCCTATCACGCGGTCCTCGATACCGGATTGTCCGATGGGCACGACGATCCTCAGGCCTTCAACCTGACCCTGTGGGCCGCTCGGCTGAAGCTTCTGTTAGATTCGATGGCGAGCTGAAGAGACCGGTTCGGCTTGCTCGGAAGCTATTCCCCAGCGAGCTCTAGAACCCGACGTACCAGATCGTTTCGGAGATACAGGCCCGCGTCTCGAATGCTGTCGATCAAGAGAGCGACCGAGTCGATCAGGCCTGTCTCTTTCGCGGAGAGGAGAAGGCCGAGAGTACCCGTCAGCGGTAATTCCAGCCGCTCAGCAAAGCGTCGCGCTTTACGCTCATCCAGAACCACGAGACGGGCGTCTCTCTCCTCGGCCAGAGCGAGCACCTCGGCCTCGCCTTGATCCAGGCCGGCGAACGCCAGAGCCCGCCGAGGCTGAGCGAGGCCCACAGTCCGCACCCAAGGGGCATCTGCCAAGGATTTCTCGCGTACGCTGCGGTCAATGGCCAGGAACTCCGCTTCAACGGCTAGCGGGATAATTACCTCGCCAAAGAGCTCGCGCAGCAGATCGAGGCGGCCGATCGACCATAGCGCGACGAGCGGGGTATTATTGAGGACGACGGGCCCGTCGGGCATGTTCCAGGTCGCGCTCGAGTTCCTTGGGCTCTACGCCGAATGGGGAGAGCCCATGCTGGCCTAGCAGAAAGAGGAAGGTGACACGCGGGACGCCCGCCAGCTTGGCGGCCAGGCCGGAAGTCAGCTTGCCGGTCTCGTAGAGTTTCAAAGCAAGAAGAAGGCGCGCCTCAGTCTCGAATTCCTCGGGGCCCTTCTGCAAGGCCCAAAGGACTTCGGGAGGATAGGAGATAGTCGGGTCTGCCATAAGAGTGCCGCTGTCAGGGTTTCCCCAGATCCGGCACTACTTTAGCACCCAAGACCTCAGGACGAAAGCGCTCCCGGTGGCGGGCCTGGTTGAGCCTTCCTCGGTGCGCCGACCAGGGGCCAGGCGGTTCAGGAAATTTTTGCGCTGAGTCCAGGAGGAGGCAGCATGAAAGCTTATGTCATGACTACCGGAATCGTCTTTGGTCTGCTCACGCTTGCTCACATCGCGAGGATGCTCTGGGAGGATCCGCATCTGGCCACCGAGCCGGTCTACGTGCTGATTACGGTTGCCTCGGCGGCGTTGTGCCTTTGGGCATGGCGCGTGCTGCCCCGTAATCCATCGCTGTCTCCTCAGGAGAAAGCGAAATGAACCCGGAGGAATCCAGGCGAAGCAATGTGGAGATCATCAGGCAACTCTACGACGCATTGCGCCGCCGGGATCTCGACGAGATCTTCGGGCTCTTCGCACCGGATGTCGAAATCGATCAATCCATCGAAGTTCCTTGGGGCGGGCACTACAAGGGACCGGAGGGATATAAGGCGTTCTTCGGGAAGCTTACCCAGGCGATCACCTCGACGGTAGCCCTGGGAGCCTTCATCGATTCCGGCGACCACGTCGTCGTGCTGGGCCGGACACAAGGCACGGTGAACGCGAACGGTGCCCGGTTCGATGTGCCCGTCGCCCATGTGTGGCATGTGGAGAACGGCCTTGTCGTAAAAGCTCGGTTCTACATCGATAACCCGACCATGTTGACGGCGCTGTCCGGGACGGAGGGAAAATGAAAAGCGACGAAGATCAGATCCGCGACCTCGTTACGACTTGGATGACGGCGACCCGAGAGGGTGAGGTTGACAAAGTCCTGAGCCTCATGGCGGACGACGTGGTCTTTCTCGTACCTGGGCGGGCGCCCATGCGAAAGGATGAGTTCGCCTCGTCGGCGAGAGCCCAGGCCAGCGGAGAGGCCCCCAAGTTTGACGGCCACAGCGAAATTCAAGAGATCCAGGTGGCGGGGGACTGGGCCTTCATGTGGACACGGCTCACCGTCGTGGCAACCCCGCCGGACGGCTCTCCGCCGGCCGAGCGGGCCGGCCATACGCTGACTGTCCTCAAGAAAGAAAATGGCAAGTGGCTGCTGGCCCGGGATGCCAATCTCCTCGCCCCAGTGCAGAGGGAGCAAGCGTAAAATTTCGATCTGTACGCAAGGAAGGCCTCGCGTCTCCCACCCTGAACAGACTGCCTACTCGGCGGCTTCGAGCAATGCGCTCATTTCGGGAGTCTTGGCGGCCTCGATGAGACTCTGCTTGTGCTCGCCGAGCTTGGCTCCGGACTTGATCAGAAGCCGAACGACCTCGAGCTGGTTTTCGTTGACCGGGCCGTAGATCAGCGGAAAGCCGCCCGGGGCCGCGTTGGGATCGGCGCCGGCTTTGAGCAGGACCTCGCACATCTCGATCTGGCCGGTGCGTGCCGCCTCGGCGAGCGGAGGCACCTCGTAATCATTGGCTTTCTTTCCGTCGGCTCCCGCTTCGACCAGGGCGCGCACGTAAGCGGCATCCCCTGAATCGACGGCTTCGAAGACGATGGACTTGCCCCCTTCGACCGGCGGCGCGTTCTTCTCATTCGGCGCCACACCCGCGGCGAGCAGCGCCTTGAGCACCGCGAGCTGCCGTCGCTCGACCGCGACCCAGAGCGCGGTCCGGCCGGTCTGATTCTTCACGGAGGGATCGATCCCCGCTTCAATGAAGAGGGCCGCGCTGGCGGCGTCCCCTTCCTCGACCTTCCGCAGAAAGGTTGCCGGAAGGAAGTCCACGCCCTTTTTCTTGAGCTCGGCGCGGGCTTGCGCCGGATCGCCATGGACAGGAACGGCGGCCAGGACCAGGACGGCGGCTGCGACAAACCCTGCAAAAAGTCGATTCATGGTCTTCTCCTCTCCCCGGTACGCTATCCGAAGGAGCGCCGCGGGCGCAATGGAGAAGTAGGCCTGTAGCAATGACTGTAACGAAAGCGCTTTCTCAACGCCTGTGGGTTTGTACGCTTCAACCTCTTGAAAGGAGGCCCTGATGAGAAAGACGCTATCCCTGGTTACTCTGGCCCTCGGGATCCTGCTGGCCCTGCCGCCAATGGCTCAGGCCGAGCACTGGACTGCGGTCGGCTCGACCGGAACGGTCGATGAGTCGGCCTCGGGCTTCTATGGCTTTGGCGCCACCTCGGCCGGTTACCGGGCGGGCTCGACGGCGTTGACTTCCGCCGTCTTCCGCTACAACGTGACCAACACGTCCGGTCAGGAAATCGCGCCCTGGAACGAGTTCGAGCTGGGGTACTTCGACAACGGGGCGACTGGACAGGTCCTCGCGCAATTCTTCCAGGTGAATCCCTGCACCGGAGCGCGGACCCTCATCTGCTCGATAACCAGCCAGGACTCCCCGACGGCGAACTGCGCGAGATGCACCTTCGGCACCGCGATCGACTTCAGCAAGTTCCTCTACTACGTCGAGGTCACGGTCAGCCGCAGCAACTCGGCGGCGTTGCCGACCGCGAACACGTTGCGGATCTTCTGAGACCCGCATACGCATGCGTGTGCTCCCGGGATCTCCGGGGGCGCACGCCTTCTGGCCCGGTCAATACTCCGAGAACGTGTCGTCTCAACGCCAGCGACAATTAACTCTCTGGCCAAAGACACAACTCAGAACGCGATCAGGAAGAGTGTAAAGGACCTCACCGTCGTGGGTGAGCACGAGGGCTAGAGCGATACGGTCTGGCGAGGAGAAGTCCGGTATCTCGTCATAGGGAAAGAACCACTCGGTCACCTGTCCATCTACGGAGTAGCCCGGGCGCGCGACGGGGAGTTCCTGGCGCGACAACACGCTCATTGTGCCTCCGCTCCTGATGCCCTTGAATGTGGCATAGAGCGACATATCCTTGTCGAGGTCCCGTGTAACGAGCGATAGCTGGATCAGGAGGCCGCGCTGAGTCATATCTCCAGTGCACGAGTTGAGCAGCAGGCGAAGGTCAAGAGTGAGGTTTTTTGACTCGAAGCGATCAGCGATCCAGCCGTCGGGAGATTCCTTGACTCGGAACTCGTCTGCCCCAAGCACCGGAGCGCGCCGGAGGTCCAGGCACTCGCGGATGAACGCATCCTCCAGCCGGCTGACGCGGGCATCCAACTCGGACACATGGGAATCGATCTCGTCGACGCGGTGCTCGAGCTTCGCCATCCGAGCCGCAAGGCCATCGATACGCCTCAGCAGGCCTTGCTGGTCCGCTTTGATCGCCGCGATCTTTGTCTCGTTCGAACTGTTGAGCCGCGTAAGCAGGGCGAGCTGCTCT
>DATAHG010000514.1:0-2029 GCA_036263295.1 Thermoanaerobaculia bacterium
GCGACCACCCGGCGGACCGCTCAGGGGTGGACGGTGAGCTTGGCGGCCGGGGCGACGGGGATCTGGCGTGTGAAGGAAGATTAAAGAGCCGGGCGGGGGCGAAGCTTTCGGTACTTCGTTTCAAGTACGGAGACCGGATGAGCCGGTCGGCTTATATTTTTCAAAGTCCCGAGACCTCGCGGGAAGGGAAGCCGACCCGGAGAGCGGGTGGGCTTGTTTTTCCCAAGTTCTCGGTACTTCGTTTCAAGTACGCAGACCCGATGAGCCGGTCGGCTTATATTTTTCAAAGTCTCGAGACCTTGCGGGTAGGGAAGCCGACCCGGAGAGCGGGTGGGCTTGTTTTTCCCAAGTTCTCGGTACTTCGTTTCAAGTACGCAGACCCGGTGAGCCGGTCGGCTTGTATTTTTCAAAGTCTCGAGAACTTGCGGGAAGGGAAGCCGACCCGGTGAGCGGGTGAGCTTGTTTTTCCCAAGTTCCCGGGACTTCGTTTCAAGTACCTCGAACGGGTGAGCCGTTCGGCTTGTCTTGGCGCGGGAGAGGGCGCCACCGCCCGCGCTCCGAGTAGGGAAGCCCCTGCCGGGCGGCCCAGCCGGCGATTTATTTCATATGCCGGCAAGATGCCGGCGCTCCCAGCAGCGGCTACGCGGAGAGGGACCTGGTTACCGAGCTCGGATCAGGAGGCCAGGTCCGGCTCTCCGCAGCGGGCGAGGATCTCTTCCCGGACCGCGTCGCGCAGGCGCACGGCGGCGGACCACCCCTCCCCTTCCTGGAAGACGGGCGGAGAGACCGGTGGAGCGACGGTCACCGTCACGGCGCCGCGCCGGGGGAGGAAGGTGCCGCCGCGCAGGATGGAGCGGGTGCCGCGGATCGTCACCGGCACCACCGGGACGCCCGCGTCGGCGGCCACGGTGAAGGCGCCGAGCCGGAAGGGCCGCAGGCCCGTCGTCCGGCGGAACGTCCCCTCCGGGAAGATCGCCACCGACTCCCCACCGCGCACGGCCTCCAGGAGCTTGCGCGCCTCGCCCGCGCTCTGCGCCGCGTCGAAGCGCTCGACGAAGACGGTGCCGAGCCGGCGCAGGAAGATCCGCGAGATCCACGGCCCTTCGAGCTCGCGCTTGATCACGTAGGCGAAGTCGGGCGGCAGCAGGGCGGTCAGCACGAAGCCGTCGAGGTAGCTCGCGTGGTTCGCCGCCACCAGGCAGGGGCGGTGGGCGCGCAGGGCCTCCACCTCCCCCTCCAGGGTGAGGCGGATCCCCATCAGCGCGGCGAGGGTGCGGCCGACCCGGCGGGCGAAGGCGCGGCGGCGGCGCTCCCCCGGCAGCAGGGCCATGGCGATCCAGACCGGCGGCGCCGCCAGGGCGAAGACGAGCCCGAACCAGAGCCCATAACCGAGCCCGCCGGCGGCGCGCAGCCAGCGGCCGGCCTGGGCGCGGGCGCCGGCTCCGGCCAGGCGGGCGAGCTGCCAGCCGAAGGCGCTCCCCCGCTTGCCGATCTGGCCGCTCTCGTACAGCTCGCGGCTGGCGCTACGCCGGATCTTGCCGCTGGAAGTCTTGGGCACGGTGTGGGGCGGCGCCAGGACCACGTCGTCGGCCGGCGAGCCCAGCAGGTCCACCGCCCGGGCCTGGATCTCCGCCCGCAGGCGCTCGCGCCCGTCGGCGGAGTCCTCGCGGGTCTCGGCGAGGACGACCAGGCGCTCGGTGCCGGTCGCCGGGTCGGGGCTGCCAAAGACGGCGACGCACCCTTTGCGGATGCCGGCGATCTCCCCCACCGCCCCTTCGAGCTCCTGCGGATAGAGGTTGCGGCCGCCGCGCAGGATGACGTCTTTGACCCGGCCGGTGATGTAGACCTCGCCGTCGGCGAGGTAGGCGAGGTCGCCGGAGTCCACCCAGCCGCCGCCGCGGACCAGCCGGGCGGTCGCCTCGGGGTTGCGGTAGTAGCCCTGGGTGGCCGAGGGGCCGCGGAACTCCAGCCGCCCCTCCTGGCGCTCGCCCAGCTCCAGGCCGGCGGCATCGACGATCCGCACGTCGTG
>DATAHG010000515.1:0-3576 GCA_036263295.1 Thermoanaerobaculia bacterium
TATACCCCAACGCCGTCGTCTCGGGAAAGAACCGTTCCGTCCAGGCGCGACCAACCGTGGCATTCCTCCCGCCGCTCTGCCTGGGGTATCCTGCCGCCGAATGACCTCCTCCGAGACCCTTCCCCCCGCCCAAACGGGAGAGCCCCGGCGGCTCCAGATCCGCGGCGTCCTCCTTTTCCTCTTCATCCCGGTCGTGCTCTTCCTGTTCGTGCGACACCCGCAACCGATCTGGCTGAGCCTGATCGCCGGGGTCGTGTTGATGGTCGGGCACCGGCGGCTGGCGCGGCCCTACATGGATCGGGTCCTGCCGGTCAAATGCGTCTGGTGCAACCGGATCCCTCCCGCGGGCGAGGCGGAGAGCCTGGTCCTCAAGACCGGCGGCGGAGACCTGACGGCGCGCTGCTGCGCCGGGCACCGCCGGCCGGCGGCGCGATACTTCACCTTTCTCGACCGCTACCGCCTGGTGATGCGGGCCGGGATCTTCCTCCCGCTCCTCCTGCTGCTCAGCACCCTGGCCATCGCCGCCGCGGGGAAGGCGATGCCGCTCGCCACGGTCACCGCGGTCTTTCAGGGGGTGATCGGCGTCACCGTGAACCTCGCCGCCTTCGGCTATCTGTGGACCGCCGAACGGTCGCCGGCCGAGGTGCCGTTCCCGGTCCACAACTTCTTCCTGCTGGGCGTGAGGGCGCTGATCTGGGTCTTCCGGATCGTCGGGATCGCCTGGATCGCGGTGGCGGTGCTCTACTTCCTGAGACAGGCCGGCTACTAGTCCTTCTCCCCCCGGCGAACCTTTTTCGTCTCCCCTTCGTCTAGGGAAGAGAGGAGACGAAAAACAATCATGCTCGCCCCTGTCGCTTCCCCCGACCTGCTGCTTGCCCGGCGCGCCGCCGCCGGCCAGCCCGAGGCCTGGGACGAGATCCTCGACCGCTACGCCCAGCGCATCTACAACCTGGCCTATCAATTCGCGGGCTCGGCCGAGGAGGCGGAAGACCTCACCCAGGAGATCTTCCTCCGGCTCTACCAGAACCTCCGCCTGTATCGCGGCGACGTGCCGCTGTCGGGATGGGCGCTGCGCCTGTCCCGCAACCTGTGCATCGACCAGTACCGCCGCAACCGCCGGGAACGCCTCGCCGGCCGGGTCTCCGACGAGGTGCTCCAGTACGTCCCGGCCCTCGACGACCCGATGGCGGACGCCCAGAGCCGCGAGCAGCTCCGGGCGGTCCACCAGGCCCTCGAAGAGATGACGGAAGACCTCGCCGAGGTGGTGCTGCTGCGCGACCTCCAGGGTTGGAGCCTGGAGGAGACGGCAACCTATCTGGAGATCCCGGAGGGGACGGTCAAGTCCCGACTGCACCGGGGCCGGATCGACCTGGCCGAACGGGTGGCCGTCCTCTGTGCCCCCCGTCCGTCCGAGAAGGAGGCACGGTCATGCTGAATCCGGCCTGCCTGGATTTCCGTTCCGAGTTTCATCCGGGGGTGGACTCCGAGCACCGCCGAAGCTGCGCCGCCTGCGCGGCCTACGCCGAAACGCTGGAGCGCGCCGCCGCCGTCCGGCTGCCGATGCCGGCCGGACTCAAGGACCGCCTGCGCGCGGTGGGGCCCGAGCCCCGCCCGGTGGTCCGGGCGCCGCTGCCGCAGCGCCCTCTGCCGCCGGGCCTGCGCCAGCGGCTGCAGGCGGTGCCGCGGCAGAGCCCGAGGCTGGCGCCGCCCGCCGGGCGGCCCCCTTTCTGGGTGCTGTCGCCGCGCTACGCCGTGGCGGCGAGCTACGCGCTCGCCGTGCTCCTCACCGGTCTGTTCGGCAATCCGCTCGACCGCGGCCGCGCCGCGGTCCACGCCGTTGGTAAAGAGATCGGCTCGGCGCTGGAGCGGGCCGAGGCGATCGGCAGCGAATGGAAAGACATCACCTCGGGGCTGCTGTCCCGGGATCGAGATCAAGAAACCGGGACCGCCTCCGGCGAGCCCGAAAGGAGAATGCCATGAGCTCTGTTCCTGAATATCCCTGGCCGGAGTCCGCGCCCGACGCCGTGCCGCCGGTGGCTGCCGTGCCGGGGCCCGTTCCAGCTCCCGACGCGGCGCCTCCCGGCATCGTGCGCAAGAATCCGAAGCTGGCCGCCTTCCTGGCGCTGTTCCCCGGCGTCGGCCACGTCTACAACGGCCTGTACATCCGGGCCCTGACCTTCTTCCTGATTGCCTTCAGCCTGATCCTGGTGACCGACCGCGAGGACATCTTCGGCTTCGCCACGGCGTTCTTCTGGATCTTCAACGTGATCGATTCCTACCGTCAGGCGACCCTGATCAACTATGGCTTCGCCCAGGACCTCGGCCTGCTCGACCTGCCGCAGAAGCCGCGGGCGGTCCAGGGTGGGCTGCTGGTGGGGATCCTCCTCACCCTGATCGGCGTCTACTCGTTCCTCGACCGCTTCTTCCGCATCGATCTGCGCTGGCTGGTCGAGCTCTGGCCGCTGGCCCTGGTCGGGATCGGCCTCTGGCTGATCGTCGGCTCCATCCGCGACCGCCGCAAGGCGCGGATGGCGGCGGGTTTGTAAGCGAAGTCCCAGCCCGCCGCCGTTACTCGGCGGCGGGCGTCTGTTCCAATCCCAGATCCAGATACAAGGCGTCGAGCACCGCGCGGACGCGCTCCTCGTGGCGGTCGTTGGCCGGAGTGCCGTTGAAGGCGAGGGCCACCGCGAGGCCGCGCTCGGGGTCGGCGAAGCCGGTGGAGGAGCGGTAGCCGCTGTGCCCGAAGGTGCGGCGGGAGGCGTGGTGGCCGTAGCCGTAGGGCACCGTGTCCGCCCCGTACTGGGCGGAATTGATGATGAAGCCCAGCCCCCAGTCGAGGATGTGGCGGAAGGTGTGGTCGTGCATCCCGGCCCGGTGGCGGGCGGTCAGGGCTTCGACGGTCTGCGGGGTGAGGATCCGGCGGTCCGGCGCCCCCGGAACCGCGCCGTGCGCCAGGAGGGTCTCGTAGAACCGCCCCAACTCGCGCATCGGGCCATAGCCGTTGCCGCCGGGGTGACAGCGCACGCAGCGCTCCTCGCTCTCCCAGCCCTGCGACGGGTGATCGGGCTTGTCGGTGTCGTACACCGGGGCGATCCGGCCGGCGTCGTGGTAGGCGCGGTAGCGCTCGGGGGGCATGCCGATCCAGCAGTCGGCCATCCCGAGCGGCTCGAAGATCTCCTCCCGCACGAAACGCTCGAACGGGCGGCCGTCGATGCGCCGCACCACCTCGCCGAGGACGAACCAGCTCGACGCGTTGTGGTACCCCCCTTTTTCGCCGGGCACCCAGCGCGGCTCCGGCCGCATCGCGCAAAGGCGGGCGATGATCTCCTCCCAGGGAAGGGCGGGCCAGCCCACGTCGAGCATGCGGATCCCCGCCGTGTGGGTGAGGATGTGCCGCAGGGTGATGCGCTCCTTGCCGTTGGCGCCGAACTCGGGGATGAAACGGACGACCGGATCGTCGAGCTCCAGCCGGCCGCGCTCCCAGAGCCGCGCCAGGGCGACCGCCCCCACCGGCTTGGTGGAGGAGAGCCAGAGCATCAGGTGGTCCGGGGTGAGCGGCTCGCCGGGCCGGACCTC
>DATAHG010000516.1:0-1732 GCA_036263295.1 Thermoanaerobaculia bacterium
CCGTCCCGCACGTAGGCGGTGTAGGGGGGCAGGCGGGAGTAGATCCCGGCGGCTCCGGCGGCGGCGGTCTCCAGGTATTTGTTGGGGCATTTGGAGGCCGAGAAGCGCGATTCGTCGAGCGGCGCGAGGAGGATGTCCGGCCGCGCCGATGTGATGGTGCGGGCGTAGCCGAGGTAGTCGGTGAAGGGGTGGAGGTCGATGCGCTCGCGCGGCAGGGTGGCGAGGGCCTCGGGCAGCTCGTGGGCCATGACGAAGAGCCGCACGTCCGGATGATCGGCGGCGAAGCCGGCAAGGGCGCGGAAGGCGCTGTCTTCGAAGCGCGGCGAGCCGGCGTAGCCGGCGAGGAGGGTGTCGCGCCGCGGCGCCGGTCCGAGGGGGAATTGATCGATTTCTACGTTCGGGCGCAGGCGCAGGACCCGCCGGGCGTAGGGCTGGATGTCTTCTTCTAGAACTTCGTTGTAGACCAGGGTCGCGGTGGCGCGGCGTACGGCGTCCAGAAAGGTTTCCAAGTCCGGACGGCCCGGCGAAAAAAGCGAGGCGTAGCGCGGGAACTCCCGGCCGGCCGCGAGCCAGTTGTCGTCGATCATCACCAGGGTGCGGATGCCTTTGGCGCGGCAATGGTCGAGCAGCGGGGTGGCTTCGGGATAGCGCGGGCGGGAGAAGATCACGAGGTCGTAGCGGTCCAGCTCGTCCGCCGGTTGGGTGGCGTAGAGGCCGGTGGACCAGTCGAGGATGCTCGGGTCGCGGATGCGCTCGAAGTAGTTGTAGAAGCAGAGCTGGTTGTGGTGGGCCTCGTAGGGGCCGCCGAGGACGAGGAGGCGGAGGGGGCCCCCTCCCCGACCCTCCCCCGCTGCGCGGGAGAGGGCGCCCCCGCTCTCTTGAGGTTCGAGATTTGCGCCGCCGCCCTTGCGGCTCGCAAGGCCGGCACGGATCGCGTTCCAGAGCTTCATGGCAGCGGCTGGGTGAGCGACGGATCGAGCGGCGCGCCGGTCAGGGATTGCAGGAAGGCGGTCAGGTCGGCGACTTCCTGGGGGGTCAGCTCCAGGGGTTTGAGGACCGCGGCGTCCTGCGGCGGGATCTGGCGCGCGCCGTGGCGGTCCGAATAGAAGCGCAGGACGGCTTCGAGGGTCTTGAAGCTGCCGTTGTGCATGTAGGGGGCGGTCTGGGCGATGTTGCGCAGGGTCGGCGTCTTCATCTGGTTGAAGGTGTCGTGGGCGTCGCGCGGCAGGAAGCGGGCCGGGCTGGCGTTCGGGTCGTCGCTGAAGCGGCCGACGCCGGTCAGGGGGTTGAGCGGGAACAGCTCGATGCCGCGGACGCGCCCGGTCTCGAAGAAGAGGTCGCTCTCCGGGATCCCCAGGCTGTGGAATTCGCCGTTGGTGAAGTTGGGGCCGGAGTGGCAGGTGCGGCAGTTGCCCCGTCCGACGAAGAGGCGGAGGCCGCGCTGGGCGGACGGGGTGAGCGCCGCGAGCTTCGCGGGGTCGCTATCGCGCAGGCCCTCGGCGAAGCGGTCGAACGGGGCGTCGCGGCTCACCAGGAGGCGCTCGTAGGCCGCGATCGCCTTGCCCAGGTGGGTGAAGGCGCGGGTCACGGTCTCCTGGTCGGCCGGGGCCATGGCGGTCCAGGCCTGGTGGAGGCGCCCTTCGGTGTGGTACGGCTCGGGCATGGCGTGCTCGGGGAAGCGCGCGGGGTCGGACAGGTCCGGCACGGTCCCGAAGGCTTCCTGGTAGGACGA
>DATAHG010000517.1:0-1746 GCA_036263295.1 Thermoanaerobaculia bacterium
CCCACCCGCGTGGTGTAGGCCTTGAGCACGCCGATCGCGCCGTCGATCCGGGTCGGCGGCACGCCGGTGCCGGTGCAGGCTCCCCCGGCGGTCGAGTTGGAGCTGGTCACGAACGGGTAGGTGCCGTGGTCGATGTCGAGCAGGGTGCCCTGGGCGCCCTCGAAGAGGAGGCTCTTGCCTTCGGCGATCCAGCCGTTCAGGAGCTGCTCGGTGTCGCGCAGCGACGGCCGCAGCTTGTCCGCCCACATCCGGCACTGGTCGGCGAAGACCGACGGCGACGCCAGGGACTCGCCGCTCCCCTTGTGAGCCAGGCTGCCCAGCTCGGTCTGAATGCGCGAGAGCTGCAGCCGCAGGCGGTCCTCGAGATCCGGCGCGAACAGGTCGCACATGCGAATGCCGTAGCGCGAGGCCTTGTTCTCATAAGCGGGGCCGATGCCGCGCGAGGTCGTGCCGATGCGCCCCTGGCCCTGCGCCTCTTCGCGCGCCTGGTCGAGCGCGGCGTGGCAGGGCAGCAGGACGTGGGCGCGGTTCGAGACGAACAGGCGGCCGTCGAAGCGCACGCCGGCCTCGTAGAGGCGGCCGAGCTCGGTGAGGAAGGCGTCCGGCGCGATCACCATGCCGTTGCCGAGGACGCAGAGCATCCCCGGATGGAGGATGCCGGACGGGATCAGGTGCAGCGAGAAGTGATTCTCCCGGAACCGCACCGTGTGGCCCGCGTTGTGCCCACCCTGGTAGCGGACGACGCCGTCAAAAGCCGGGCAGAGGAGATCCACGATCTTCCCCTTCCCTTCGTCCCCCCACTGCATCCCGATGATGATGACGTTGGCCATGGCGGGGGGACAGTAGCAAAGGATATGGAGGGGGGCAAGAAGGTGCTACCATGGGGGCCGCCTTGATCCGCGCCTCCATCAGCCTTCAACAGGCCCCTCCCCGCGCTCGTGAGAATCTGAGGACCACCGTTTGAGCCTCTTCCTGGATGCCGCCAACATCCTGCTCCCGCTGGCCTATCTGCTGGTCGCGGCCTCCTATGGGGCGATCTTCTTCGGCGGCCCGCCGGCCGCGGCGCGCGCCGCCACCCCGGGCCTGCGCCTGACCGCGGTCTTCCATCTGGCCTACCTGGGAGCCCTGGCGGCGGCGTACGGGCAGTTCCCCGCCGCCACGGTGTCGCAGGCGCTCTCCATCGTCGCCTGCGCCGTCGCCGTGCTCTACCTGTTCCTGGAGTGGCGCGGCGGCGCGCGCTCGACCGGCTTCTGGATGGTTTCGCTGGTCTTCGTCTTCCAGCTCCTCTCGTCGGTCCTGACGCGCCCCAACCCGCCGGACCGCGCGATCTTCCACGACCCGTTCTTCGCCCTGCACGTCTCGCTCGCCCTGCTGGGCTATGCCTCGTTCGTGCTGGCGGCGGTCTACGCATTCCTCTTTCTCCAGCTCTACCGCGAGTTGAAGGCGGGCCGCTTCTCCACCTTCTACGGCAAGCTGCCGCCGCTGGAGGTGCTGGAGCGCATGATGATCGCCGCCCTCTCGGCCGGCTTCATCACCCTGACCGGGGCGGTGATCACCGGCGCTTTCTGGGCCGAGCGGCTCTACCACAACGGCTGGCTGCACGATCCCAAGATCCTGATCACCCTCGCCACCTGGGCGCTCTACGCCGCCGCCCTGATCCTGCGCCGGCTGCGGCGCTGGCAGGGACGGCAGACCGCGCTCGCGAGCCTTGCCGGCCTCGCCGCGATCCTGTTCTCGCTGGTCGCG